>NZ_JBSGBK010000081.1:0-38614 GCF_053601215.1 Amycolatopsis sp. NPDC004772 | reverse complement strand
ATATAAAAACCCCTTTTCCCCCCCCCCCCCTTTTTCGTTCTCTGGTGGGGGGGTTCCCCCCCCCCCCAACGCCACATTGGGTGCATTTGCCCCAAGTTCGATCTCGACGGGCCCCTCGGCGCCTTTGCTCCGGATCCGGAGCCGCTCGATGCCGGTCGTGAGGGTCACGACCGCTTCTCCATGAGCGAAACGAATTCGTCGAACAGCGGGGCCGCGTCGTGCGGGCCGGCTGCGGCTTCGGGGTGGTACTGGACCGAGAACGCCGGGACGTCCAGCGCCCGGACTCCCTCCACCGTGTCGTCGTTCGGGCAGTAGTGGCTGATCTGCGCCGCCCCGAAGGGGGACTCGAAGCGCTGGCCCGGCTCGCCTTCCAGCGCGAACCCGTGGTTCTGGGCCGTGATCGCCACCGACTTGGTCGCCACGTCGATCACCGGGATGTTGATGCCCCGGTGGCCGTAGCGCATCTTGTACGTTCCCAGCCCCAGTGCTCGGCCGAGGACCTGGTTGCCGAAGCAGATGCCGAACAGCGGGATCTCGCGGCCCAGTACCTGCTTGGTCAGCTCGGTGGCGTGTACCGTGGTGGCCGGGTCGCCCGGGCCGTTCGACAGGAACACCCCGTCCGGCTCGATTTCCAGGAGCTCGTCCAGCGAAGCGGACGAGGGCAGGACGTGCACCTCGATGCCGCGCTTGATCATCTGGCGTGGGGTGTTGGACTTGATGCCCAGGTCCAGCGCCGCGACCCGGAAGCGAACGTCCCCGGAAGGCGAGACCACATACGGCTCTCGCGTCGAAACCTGGCCGGCCAGGTCGGCGCCCTCCATCTTCGGGCTCGCCAGCACCGAGGCGACCATGTCGTCCACCGTGCCGAGGGCGTCGCCGGAGAACACGCCGGCGCGCATCGCGCCGACCTCGCGCAGGTGCCGGGTCAGCGACCGCGTGTCGACCTCGGCGATGCCGACGATCCCCTGGCGCACCAACTCCTCGTCCAACGAGCGCTTGGAACGCCAGTTGGACGGCGTGCGGGCGGGGTCGCGCACCACATAACCGTTGACCCAGATCTTCGAGGACTCGTCGTCCTCGTCGTTCCAGCCGGTGTTGCCGATCTGCGGCGCCGTCTGGACCACGATCTGCCCGTGGTACGACGGGTCGGTCAGCGTCTCCTGGTACCCGGTCATCCCGGTGCAGAACACCGCCTCGCCGAGGGTTCGCCCCTGCGCGCCGTAGGCAGCGCCGCGGAACACCCGGCCGTCTTCGAGTACCAGTGCGGCCTGAGCGCGCGCGTTCACTGGGCACCTCCCTTGATCTTGAGCTGTTCGATCCACTGTGGATAGTCGTCGAGGTCGTCGCCGCGGAAGCCGGTGTCGAGCTCGACGTCGCCGAGGCGCCAGGTGATGACGAGCAGCGCGTCCGTGCCCATCACCTTCCCGGCGATCTTCGTGTCGCGCCGGACGCCGGTGACGGCGTCGCGCGGGATCCAGAAGTCCGGGGCCCCGCCGCGTTCGACGGCGATCCCCGCGGAGTGCAGCCGCCAGACCGCACCGGTGCGCAGGCCCGCGCCGCGGGTGACGATCCGGTTCTGCCACTCCCCCGCGATCGTCGTCGACAGGTAGACGCCGGTGGACTCCAGCAGGACGTCCCCCGCCGCGCCGGGGATGGCCGGGAACGGGGGCACCTGGGCGCTCTGCGAGCGCGACTTGCGCCGCCAGCCCACGTACATGCCCCAGAGGCAGAGCAGGAAGAAGGCGACGATCGCCAGCACCAGCCAGAGGCGTTCCATCAGCAGATCTTCCCGTCCCGCGCGGTGATCCGCCCGCGCAGCAGCGTCGCGGTCACCACGCCGGGCAGCCGCATTCCCTCGTACGGGGTGTTGGCCGCGATGCTGGCCAGCTCCGCGCCGCGGACCGTCCACTCGGCGTCCGGGTCCACCAGGGCCAGGTTCGCCGGCTCGCCCACCGCGATCGGACGGCCCTGGTCGGCCAGGTTGCCGATCTCGGCGGGCCGCTCGCTCATCACGCGGGCGACGCCGCGCCAGTCGAGCAGGCCGGTGCGGACCATCGTTCCGGCCACGATGGACAGTGCCGTCTGCAGCCCGAGCATGCCCGGCCGGGCCGCGCTCCACTCGGTGTCCTTGTCCTGGACCGCGTGCGGCGCGTGGTCGGTGGCGACGCAGTCGATCACGCCCTCGGCCAGCGCGGCCCGCAGTTTCTCGGCGTCGGACTCGGTGCGCAGCGGCGGGTTCACCTTGTTCACCGGGTCGTAGGTGGCCAGACGCTCGTCGGTGAGCAGCAGATGGTGCGGCGTCACCTCGGCCGACACCTTCGTGCCGCGCTCCTTCGCCCAGCGCAGGACGTCCGCCGTGCCCGCGGTCGAGACGTGGCAGACGTGCAGCCGCGCGTTCGCGTGCAGCGCGAGCAGGCAGTCGCGGGCCACGATGGACTCTTCCGCCGCGGCCGGCCAGCCGGTGTAGCCGAGCCGGGCCGCGCGCTCGCCCTCGTGGGCCTGGGCGCCGACGGTGAGCCGCGGCTCCTCCGCGTGCTGCGCGATGACGACGTCCAGCGCCGTCGAGTACTCCAGCGCGCGGCGCATCAGCAGCGGGTCGGCGACGCAGAGGCCGTCGTCGGAGAACACCTTCACCCGGGCCTGGGAGTTGGCCATCGTGCCCAGCTCGGCGAGCTTCTCGCCCTTCAAGCCCACGGTGACCGCGCCGACCGGGTGGACGTCGACCAGGCCGACCTCCTGGCCGCGCCGCCACACGTGGTCGACGATCACGGCGTTGTCGGCGACCGGGTCGGTGTTGGCCATGGCGAACACCGCGGTGTAGCCGCCGAGTGCCGCCGCGGCCGAGCCGGTGTCGATGGTCTCGGTGTCCTCGCGGCCGGGTTCGCGCAGGTGGGTGTGCAGGTCGACGAAGCCGGGCAGCAGGACCTGGCCGTTCGCCTCGATGACTTCGGCGTCTTCCGGGGCGTCGACGGCGCCGATCGCGATGATCACGCCGTCCTCGATCAGGACGTCGACGGGATCGCCTTCGCCGTAGGGCCGGGCGCCCTTGATCAGGGTGCTCACGCGGCGGCTCCTTCGCTGGCCAGGAGGTGGTAAAGGACCGCCATGCGCACGTGGACGCCGTTGCGGACCTGCTCGGTGATGGCCGAGGCCGGGGAGTCGGCGACCGCCGAAGCGATCTCCATCCCGCGCAGCATCGGGCCGGGGTGCAGCACGACCGCGTGGTCCGGCAACAGCTTCTGCCGCCGTTCCGACAGGCCGTACGCGATGGAGTACTCCCGCGCGCTCGGGAAGAAACCTCCGTGCATGCGCTCGGCCTGGACGCGCAGCATCATCACGGCGTCGACCGCGGGCAGCTCGGCGTCCAGGTCGTGCGAGACGGTGACCGGCAGGCTCTCGACGCCGTAGGGCAGCAGGGTCGGCGGCGCGACCAGCACCACCTCCGCGCCGAGGGCCGACAGCAGGTGGATGTTCGAGCGCGCCACCCGGCTGTGCAGGACGTCCCCGACGATCGCGATCCGGCGGTCCTTCAGCGACCCGAGGCGCTCCCGCAGCGTGGCCGCGTCGAGCAGGGCCTGCGTCGGGTGCTCGTGGGTGCCGTCGCCGGCGTTGACCACCGACGTGCCGGGCTCGGCGAGCCAGCCGGCCAGGCGCTGCGCGGCGCCGCTGGCCGGGTGCCGGACGATCACGCAGTCGGCGCCCGCGGCGGCCAGCGTGAGGGCGGTGTCCCGGAGGGACTCCCCCTTGTTCACCGAGGAGCTGGACGCGGAGACGTTGATCACGTCCGCGCTCATCCACTTGCCGGCGATCTCGAACGACACCCGGGTGCGCGTCGAGTTCTCGTAGAACAGGGTGATCACCGTGCGGCCGCGCAGCGTCGGCAGCTTCTTGACCTCGCGGCCGAGCAGCGTGTGCTTCAGCTCGTCGGCGGTGTCGAGCACGGCCGTGGCGAGCGCCGGGTCCAGGCCGTCGGTGGCGAGCAGGTGCTTCACGAATCCTCTCCAGCAGCATCGGAAGGGCGCAGCAGGACGGCGTCCCGGCCGTCGATCTCGGCCAGCAGGACCGAGACGCCCTCGGAGCGGGCGGTCGGCACGTTCTTGCCCACGTAGTCGGCGCGGATCGGCAGCTCCCGGTGACCGCGGTCGACCAGGACGGCCAGCTGCACCGCGCGCGGGCGGCCGTGATCACGCAGGGCATCGAGCGCGGCCCGGATGGTCCGGCCGGAGAAGAGGACGTCGTCGACCAGGATCACGACGCGGTCGTCGATGCCGTCGGCGGGCAGCTGCGTCTGCTCGAGCGCGCGCGGCGGGCGGCGGCGGAGGTCGTCCCGGTAGAGGGTGACGTCGAGGGCGCCGGTGGGCGGGCGGACCCCGGAGAACTCGCCGATCTTGTCGGCGAGGCGGACGGCGAGCGGCGTGCCCCGGGACGGGATGCCCAGCAACACGGGCGGGGTAGTGCTCTCCGCACCGTTCGCGGTCTTTTCGATGACCTGATGGGCCATTCGGGCGATCGTGCGCGCGACATCGCCGGCCGTCAGGAGCTCGCGCTCCCCGGCCGAACCAGCCGCGTCACGCGGGCGTGACGACAAACCGGACTCCTTCCCCGCCTCACCGGACGGGTCCTTAAAGGACGTCTGTATCCCCTGCTGGTCGGGGCTTTCCCACCGACAGTAGCAGGCACTTTGCTCAGTCTTCCGGGTGGTGTGAGGTGATTCGCGACAAGCTCGCGCTTGACCTGGTGACAACAATGCGTAACCATTACTCTGAGTATTCGACTCAGCGAGTCCCCCGGCCCGGTCACCCCGACCGGGAGGGGGTGAAGAACGGAGAACGACCAGATGGGCGATTACGCCAAGGCGCTCGGGGCCAAGCTCCGCGGGATCCGCCAGCAGCAGGGCCTGTCCCTGCACGGGGTCGAGCAGAAGTCCGGTGGGCGCTGGAAGGCCGTCGTCGTCGGCTCGTACGAGCGTGGCGACCGCGCCGTCACCGTGCAGAAGCTGGCCGAGCTGGCCGACTTCTACGGTGTGCCGGTGGTCGAGCTGCTGCCCGAGGGCCGGGTCCCCTCCGGTGCCGAGCCCGCCACCAAGATCGTCATCAACCTGGAGCGCCTGCAGCAGCTGCCGGCCGAAAAGGTGGGCCCGCTGGCCCGCTACGCGGCGACGATCCAGAGCCAGCGCGGCGACTACAACGGCAAGGTGCTCTCGATCCGCACCGAGGACCTCCGGTCCCTGGCGATCATCTACGACATGACCCCGGGCGAGCTGACCGAGCAGCTCATCGACTGGGGCGTCCTGCCGCCGGAGGCGCGTCCTTCCAAGGAGGACTGATCGCCGGATGTGCTGCACCGACGCAGTGAGCGTTTCCAGCGGGGCACCTGGAGACGCTCACTGGTTCGTCGGGGGGCCCGCAGCACCGGGCGTGTTCTCTTCTTCCGTCAGAGCACGGCGCGCAGGCGATCGGCGATCGTGCCGATCCGGCCCAGGACGCCGTTGACGAACCGCGGCGAGTCGTCCGTGGACAGTTCCTTCGCCAGGCCGACGGCCTCGTCGATCGCGACCGGGTCCGGCACGTCCTCGGCCCAGAGCAGCTCGTAGACCCCGACCCGCAGCACCGCGAGGTCGACCTTCGGCATCCGCTCCAGGGTCCAGCCCTGCGCGTGCTCGGCCAGCAGCTCGTCGATCTGGCTCTTCCGCCCGGTGACGCCCTCGACCAGGCTGATCGTGTAGTCCGCGATCGGGTCGACGTCCGTCGCGCCGACCCGGTCGGCCAGCAGCGTCACCGCGTCGGTGTCGCGCTGCGCGGCCTCGTACAGCATTTCCACCGCGCGGCGGCGCGCTTGCCGGCGGCTGATCGCGCCGCCGCGGTTCGGGTGGGGTTTCGACGTCGGCATCAGCTGGAGACGCGGCCCAGGTAACGGCCGTCGCGGGTGTCGACCTTGATCTTCTCGCCGGTGGACAGGAACAGCGGGACCTGGATCTCCGCGCCGGTCTCCAGCGTGGCCGGCTTGGTGCCGCCGGTGGAGCGGTCGCCCTGCAGGCCCGGGTCGGTGTGCTGGACGACCAGCTCGACCGACGTCGGCAGCTCGACGTACAGCGGCTCGTTCTCGTGCACCGCGACCTGGACCTCGGTGTTCTCGAGCATGTAGTTGGCGTTGTCGCCGACGACCTCGGCCGGGACGGTGATCTGGTCGTAGGTGTCACCGTCCATGAACACGAAGTCCTGCCCCTCCTTGTAGAGGTAGGTCATGTTCCGGCGGTCCACCGTGGCCGTCTCGACCTTCGTGCCCGCGTTGAACGTCTTGTCGACCACCTTGCCGGTGAGCACGTGCTTGAGCGTCGTGCGCACGAAGGCGCCGCCCTTGCCCGGCTTGACGTGCTGGAACGCGGTGACGGTCCACAGCTGGCCCTCGAGGTTGAGGACGAGCCCGTTCTTCAGGTCGTTGGTCGTGGCCACGAGCTTGCAGTCTCCTGTGTCGAATCTTCGGGTTCGGGGCCGCTGTCAGACGACCACGAGGTTCTTGGTGCTCAGGGTGAGGAGTTCGGGCTCCCCAGCCCGCACGACGAGCGTGTCCTCGATGCGCACGCCACCGCGCCCCGCGAGGTACACGCCGGGCTCGACGGTGACCGCCATACCGGCGGCCAGTGTACCGACGCCCGTCGCGGCGAAGCTGGGCGCCTCGTGGATCTGCAGGCCGACGCCGTGGCCGAGGCCGTGCGCGAAGTGCTCGCCGTGACCCGCGTCCGCGATCACCGTCCGCGCGGCGGCGTCCACATCGGACACCTCGGCGCCCGGCACGACGGCGGCGACCCCGGCCGCCTGGGCGGTGTGCACGAGCTCGTAGACCTCCCGCTGCCAGTCCGCGGGTTCGCCGAGGACGAAGGTGCGGGTCATGTCGGAGTGGTAGCCGTCGACGGTGGCGCCGAAGTCCATCTTGACGAAGTCGCCGCGCACGAGCTCGGCGTGCGTGGGCTGGTGGTGCGGGATGGCCGAGTGCGCGCCGGCCGCGATGATGGAGGCGAAGCTGGTGGCTTCGGAGCCGTGCTCCAGCATCCGGTTCTCCAGGTCACGGGCGATTTCCAGCTCGGTCCGCCCCGGCCGCAGCCCGCCGGCGGCGACGAGGTCGTCCAGCGCCCGGTCGGCGGCCGCGCACGCCTGGCGCAGGGCCTCGATCTCGGCCTCGTCCTTGACCTCGCGCAGCCGCTCGACGAGGCCGGGGGTCCGTTCCAGGGGCACCTGCTGCTTGAGGGCCTCGTAGGTCTCGACGCTGACGTGCTGGCTCTCGAACCCGAGCCGCCCGTAGGTCTTGGTGTCCTTCGCGGCGCGGGCGACCAGGGCGGCGGCACTGGCGCGGTCGACGACGGTTTCGAGGTCGGGCACCTCGGCGGCGGACTGGGTGGTGTAGCGGCCGTCGGTGCAGAAGAGCGTCCGGTCGTCCCCGCCCGTGTGGAGCAGGAGGGCGGCGTTGGAGCCGGTGAACCCGGTGAGGTAGCGGATGTTCAGCAGATCGGTGACCAGCAGCGCCTCGACACCGGCCCCGGTCAGGAGCCCGCGCAGCGCGGCACGACGTCGTCCATGGGTTTCAGGCACGGGTCCACCCTAGTGCGCGGGCTTGCCGGGGGAAGCGACTCGCCAGTAGGCCGCCTACACTCCGCAGGATGAGCGCCTGGGTGATTCGCGGACTGGTGATGGCGGTGCTGCACGGCACGGCGTTGACGCTGCTGGCCAAGTACGCCGTGTACCACCCGACGGACCAGACGCTCGCGGTGTCGCTGACGCTGGCGGTCCTGGTCGGCGCGGCGGCCCTGTGGGCGGCACTGGACGCCTGGCGGGGTGTTTCCGACCGCGGCCGGGCGTGGTTCATCGCGGCGCTGGTCGCGGGCGTGGTCTCGGGCATCCTGTACGTGCTCGGGCGAGCGGTGTTCGTCGACCAGACGGGGGTGTCGGAACTGGGTGGGGCGCTGACGGGCGGAGCGGCGTTCTCGGCACTGTTGGTGCTGGTCCCGGCGGGGCTGGGGCTGTTCGTCGGCGGGCGGATCGGCCGGTCACCAGGATCGAGCGAGGACAGCGCGGCCTGACTTCAGCCCACCAAGGAAGCACCGGGCGGGTAGTCGTCCCACTGGGCCGGGGTCACCGGGCGGGCCGTCGAGCCGTTGCCGGCCACCACGCCGGGGTCGGGGGCCGGCCAGCGGTGGCCGTCCAGGATGAACGCGTAGCCGTGGCCCGGGGCCTGCACCGCCTCCGCTCCCGAACGCAGCCGCGTCGCCTGCGGGAGCGCCGCCAGTGCCTGCGGGGCCCGGTCGAGGACCTCGCCCGCCAGCGCGACCGCCACCGCGCGGCGGTCCACCCGGACCCGCGCGCCCGCCCGGACCAGGTCCATCGTGCGTTCCGGGGACGGCGCCGTCACGCCGTCGAACGTCGACGCCACCCGGGCCGGGTTCGCGCACGCCTGGCTGCCGAGCAGGTCCAGCCCGAAGTGCCGCAGGTCGGTCGGGGCGCGGGCGCCGCCGATCGCCGTCGCGCGCACGAGGTCGAACGGCACCCGGTCGCACGGGTCGGCCGACGACAGCGGCGCGTGCCCGTCCGCGCGGCGCACCAGCCCCGGCCCCTCCTGCCACGGCCCCGGCACCACCACGGGCTGGTACGGGTGCTCGGTGAAGTCCGCGGTCCAGAACGTCAGCGTCGTCCCGCCGTCGGTCTCGTGCGCGACGACGAACGCGGCGAGCGCGCCCACCCACATCAGGTCCGCGCTGAACCCGTCGACGACCGACCGCGCGCGCGGCGCCGACGTCGACGCGACCGGCACGAACCCGCCGACGTCCAGCGCCTGCACCCCCGCCCCGAACGCCGGGTCGCGCGAGCGGAGCAGGAACTGTCCCGCGCCGTTCGGGCCCGCGGCGCGGCCGGTGGTGTCGGTGAACATCAGGTAGAACCAGCCGTCGAGGTAGACGGCCGACGGCTGGCCGGCGCCGTAGACGTTCTCGCGGTGCACGTCGTGCGACGGCCCGAGGATCGGACCCCCGCCGGCCGCGCGGGTCCAGTGGATGCCGTCGGGGCTGGTGGCGAGCCCGATGGAGTTGCCGAGCGCGTGGTCCCCGGCGGCGCCGGTGTAGTACAGGTAGTACGTCGAGCCGACGCGCAGCACCGACGGGTCGCAGGTGTGCATGCCGTCGAACTGCCCGGGCGCCCCGGAGAACACGGCGGCCGGGATCCCGCCACCCGGTCCGGTGAACGGCCCGTCGAAGGACCGGGCCTGCGCGTAGAGGATGTCGTCCCCGGCCGGGCCGGCGCCGCCGTACTGGCTGCACCACCACATCCGGGTCTCCCCCCGGTCGAGCATCACCGACGGCCCGTAGTTGTAGACGGCGTCGAGCCCCCCGGCGGCAATCACACCACCACTCTGCCGAGGGTCACCCGAAGGAAGTTTGACGTCGGTGGGCCGGGCGGTCTTCCCACTCGCGATGGCGGGCTGCTCGCCCGCGGCCTGCGGCTGGGCGTAACCCTCGGTGCAACCCGCGAGCAGGAGCCCGGCCAGAACACTGGCGAGCAAGGCACGAGCGGGTCGCCGACCCCCACGACGAAACGGGTGCACGGCATCGGAGTGTAGCGAGCGACTTCACCCGTCCGAGCGACCGCGCTCCGGTTCCGAGTCGCCGCTTCGCCGGTCGCGAATAACTCATTCGAGGCCTCGGACGTCCCGGATGAATCGTTCGCGGCGTCCGGCCCTGGTCACGTGCTCGCGAGCGACCCCTCCGCGGCGACCAGCTCGACCTCGAACCCGGCCTCGTTCTCCAGGTACGCCGCGTAGTGGGCGGGGCCGCCCGCGTGCGGGTACCGGTCCGCGAACAGCGGCCGCCAGCCGTGGTCCGTCGCCCGGGTCGCCAGGTCGTCCACCTGCTGCCGCGTCTCCACCTGCAGCGCCAGGTGGTTCAGCCCCGGCCGCGTGCGCTCGTGCTCCGGCGCGCTCAGTGCCGGCGACGCCTCCACCACCAGGTACGTCCCGCCCAGCCGCCAGCTGACCCCGGCCGGCCAGCGCTGGAACTCGCGCCAGCCGAGCTCGCCGAGCAGCCAGCCCCAGCTGCGCTCGGCTTCGGCGAGGTCCGGCACCCACAGCTCGATGTGGTGCGGCCGCCCGTGCGACGCCGGCAGCGCCACCAGCACGCGGTGCAGGTCGCCGTAGTGGACGCCGCTGCCGACGTCGAGGAAACCCAGGCGCCCGGCCACCTTGCGGCTCGCCGCGTTCCGCTCGTGGACCAGCGCCCACACCGCCGGGAGCCCGAGCGTGCCGAGCCCGTGGTCGAGCAGCGCGCGGGCGGCCTCGGTGGCCAGGCCCTGCCCCGCGTGCGCGCTCGCGACGTAGTAGCCCAGCTCGGGCACCTCGCCCGGCAGCTCCCACGACGGACGCAGGTGCGCGACGCCGATCACCTCGGCGTCGCGCACGATCACCCAGTGGCCCTGACCCGCCGGGCCGCGGTAGGCCAGGCGGCGGTCCACCATCGCGCTCGCCACGGCCGGGTCGGAGAAGTCCGCGGCGAAGTACCGGCTCATCTCCGGGTCGGCGAACACCTTCACCACGGCTTCGCGGTCGGCCTCGGTCAGCGGCCGCAGCGTCAGCCGCGGCGTCGCCAGCACCGTCATCCCGGGCGGGTGGCGAGCCAGCGCAGGGCGAGCGGGTAGCCGTCGACGCCGAGGCCCGCGATCACCGCCGTCGCGATGTCCGACAACACGCTGTGGTGCCGGAACGCCTCGCGCCGGTGGACGTTCGAGATGTGCAGCTCGATCAGCGGGGCGGTCAGCTGCGCCGCGGCGTCGCGCACCGCGATCGAGTAGTGCGTCCACGCGCCGGCGTTGAGCACCACCGGGTGACCGCCGTCGGCCGCTTCGTGCAGCCAGCCGACCATTTCGCCCTCGTGGTCGGTCTGCCGGACCTCGACCTCGATCCCCAGCTCCTCGCCGGTCTCGACGCACAGCGCCGCGAGGTCGGCGTGCGTGGTCGAGCCGTAGACCGACGGCTCGCGCTTGCCGAGCCGGCCGAGGTTGGGGCCGTTGAGCACGAACGCCTTCACAGCAGCACGCTCCCGCCGCTGCGGGTCGGCTCCGCCGCGATCGCCGAGTACGCGGCCGCGAGCAGCGCCGGGTCCGGGCCCTCCAGGCGGCCGGGCTTGGCGAGCGCGTCGAGGACGACGAACCGCAGCGCCCCCGAGCGGGTCTTCTTGTCGCCCTTCATGGTTTCCAGCAGCTGCGGCAGCGCGTCGGCGTCGTACGTCGTCGGCAGGCCGAGCAGCTTCAGCACCGAGGCGTGGCGCTCGGCCGTGGCGTCGTCGAGGCGCCCGGCCAGCCGCGCCAGCTCGGCGGCGAACACCAGGCCGACGCTGACCGCGGCGCCGTGGCGCCACCGGTACCGCTCGCGGCGCTCGATGGCGTGCCCGAGCGTGTGGCCGTAGTTGAGGATCTCCCGCAGGTCGGATTCGCGCAGGTCGGCGGCGACGACGTCGGCCTTGACCTGGATGGACCGCCGGACCAGCTCGGCGAGGACGTCCCCGGTCGCGTCGAGTGCGGCAGCCGGGTCGGCCTCGATCAGCTCGAGGATCCGCGGGTCGGCGATGAACCCGGCCTTGACGACCTCGGCCATCCCGGCGACGAGCTCGTTCGGCGGGAGCGTCTCCAGCGTGGCGAGGTCGACGAACACCGCGCTCGGCTCGTGGAACACCCCGACGAGGTTCTTGCCGGCGTCGGTGTTGATGCCGGTCTTGCCGCCGACCGAGGCGTCGACCATGCCGAGCAGCGTCGTCGGCACGTTGACCAGCCGGACCCCGCGCATCCACGTGCCCGCGACGAACCCGGCGAGGTCGGTGACCGCGCCGCCGCCGAGGCCGACCACGGCGCCGCGGCGGTCCAGCCCGATCCGGCCGAGCACCTCCCAGCAGAAACCCGCGACGGTCAGCGCCTTGCCGTCCTCGGCGTCCGGGATCTCGACGCGGTGGGCGTCGAGGCCCGCGGCGTTGAGCTCGTCGCGGATGGCTTCGGCGGTGGTGGTGAGCGTGGGCGGGTGGATCAGCGCGATCTTCGAGGCGTCGGCCAGGTGCTCGGTGAGGTCGCCGAGCAGGCCGCGCCCGATCACGACGTCGTAGGGCTGGGCGGTGGCGACGGTAATCCGCACCGGATCGGACACGGGGTGACTCACTCCTTGGCTTCGGCGGGAGCGGCGAGCTCCGCCACGAGGTGCGCGACGATCTCGGGGGGCGTCCGGTCGTCGGTGACGATCTCGACGGTGGCGACCTCGCGGTAGACGGGCACCCGCTCGTCGAGCAGTTTCTTGAAGGTGGCGCGGGGGTTCACCCCGGCCAGCAGCGGCCGCGCGCTCGACAGGCCGGTGCGTTGCACACCCGCCGCGAGGCCGACGTTGAGGAACACGACGGTGTGCTCGGCCAGCCGGGCCCGGGTGCCCGGCGTCAGCGGTGCGCCGCCGCCGAGGGAGAGCACGCCGTCGTGCTCCGCCAGCGCCGTCGCGACCGCTTCTTCTTCCAGGGCGCGGAAAGCGGGTTCGCCGTCGTCCGCGAAGATGTCGGAGATGCTGCGTCCGGCGCGCGCGACGATGTCGTCGTCGCTGTCGCGGAACCCGACGCCGAGCGCGGCCGCCAGCAGCGGCCCGACCGTGCTCTTGCCCGAGCCGGGCGGGCCGACGACCACCGCGCGCGGACTCACCACCGCTCCTCGAGCGCCTTGAGGTAGGCCTCGGCGTTGCGCTTGCTCTCGGCGAGCGAGTCGCCGCCGAACTTCTCGAGCGCGGCGTCGGCGAGGATGAGCGCCACGACCGATTCCAGCACGACCCCGGCGCGCGGCACGGCGCAGACGTCCGACCGCTGGTGGATCGCGACCGCGGGCTCGCCGGTCTTGACGTCTACTGTGGACAGTGCTTTGGGGACGGTCGAGATCGGCTTCATGGCCACCCGGACCCGCAGCGGCTCGCCGTTGGTGATGCCGCCTTCGAGGCCGCCCGCGCGGTTGGACCGGCGGGTGACGCCGACCGGGCCGGTGCCGCGGTCGATCTCGTCGTGCGCCTGGCTGCCCCAGCGGCGTGCGGTGGTGAAGCCGTCGCCGACCTCGACGCCCTTCATCGCCTGGACGCCCATCAGCGCGCCGGCGAGGCGGGCGTCGAGCCGGCGGTCCCAGTGGACGTGCGAGCCGAGGCCCGGCGGGAGGCCGTAGGCGAGGACCTCGATCACGCCGCCGACGGTGTCGCCCGCCTTCCGCACGGCGTCGACCTCGGCGACCATGGCGTCGGTGCCTCCCTGGCTGAAGGAGCGCACCGGGCTCTCGTCGATGGCGGCCAGGTCGCCCGGCTGCGGGAGCGGGCCCTCGGGCGCGTCGGCCCCGCCGATCGAGACGACGTGGCTGAGGATTTCGACGTCGAGCAGCTGCTTGAGGAAGTTGCGGGCGACGGTGCCGAGCGCGGTCCGCGACGCGGTCTCGCGGGCACTCGCGCGCTCCAGGACGGGCCGGGCCTCGTCGAAGCCGTACTTCTGCATGCCGGGCAGGTCCGCGTGGCCGGGGCGGGGCCGCGTGAGCGGTTCGTTGCGCGCGAGGCCTTCGAGGATCTGGGGGTCCACCGGGTCGGCCGCCATGACCTGCTCCCACTTGGGCCACTCGGCGTTCTCGATGTGCACGGCGACCGGGCCGCCCTGGGTGAGACCGTGGCGGACGCCGCCGAGGAACTCGATGTGGTCGGTCTCGAACCCCATCCGCGGGCTGCGGCCGAACCCGAGGCGGCGGCGGGCCAGCTGCTCGGTGACGTCGGCGGTGGTGACGGCAACGCCCGCGGGCATCCCTTCGAGCACGGCGGCCAGCGCGGGTCCGTGCGATTCACCTGCGGTGATCCAGCGCAACATGGGCTCAATCCTGTCACGGCCGCGGTCCGGGCCGGGACATGCCTCCGGTCACTCCGCATCCCTGGAGGGGCGGCTCGCGTGTCCGAAGGCGCATCTCACGTGATTGTAGGCGTAACTCACGTGACGGGAGGCGTAACTCACGTGACTGGAGGCGTAACTCGCGTGACTGGCGGGGTGGTGGCTCATCCGGGACCCCCTGCGGCCCGGATGAGCCACCGGCTCAGAGCGTCAGGCGGAGCAGGGGGAGGCCGTCGGCCAGACGGACTTCGAGGGCCGCCAGGTCCGCTTGGTGCACGGCCGTGCCGATCGAGAGGCGGGCCGTGTTGTCCGGGAGGGCCTTCCAGGTCGCTAGCCGGGTCTCCACGCCCGAGCGCGAGATCGCCACCAGGACGTACTCGCCGCCGCTGCGGCCGCCCGTGTAGCTGCACGACATGTCGACCTGGGTGCCCCAGTCGAACGCCGCCAGGCGGGCGTCCGCGCGGACCGGGAACTGGCCCAGGGCCGTCATCGCCACCGAAGGCGGCGAAGCGGGCAAGGCGGGAGCGGGCGCCGAGGCCACCACCGCCAGCGCCACGCAGGCCGACACCGCCAGCGCGGCCGAGGCGGACGTGACCGCGAGCCGGATCCGGCGGCCGCGCCGCACCCGCCGGAGCACCACCGGGAGCAGGTCCGGCGGGGGCGGACCGGGGTCCGGCAGCGACGCCGGTGCGTCCACCCTGGCCAGCAGCCCGGGCAGCCCCGCCAGCTCGCGCACCGAAGCCGCGCACCGGTCGCACGTGCGCAGGTGCTCCTCGAAGCGCTGGCGGTCCTCGGGGGCGAGCGCCCCGAGCACGTACGCGGCGTCGAACGTCGCGAAAGGATCTTCGCTCACTGGGTCACTCCCCTCTCTTCCAGCACCAGGCGGAGCGCGCGCAACGCGTAGTGCGTGCGCGACTTGACCGTCCCTTCGGCCACCCCCAGCTTCAGTGCCGCGTCGGCGACCGAATACCCCTGGAAGTAGCACAGCAGCAGCACCTCGCGGTGCCGTTCCGACAGCTCGGCCAGCGCCTCGGCGACCAGCCAGCCCTGCACCGCGCGGTCGGTGCCGTCGGCGACCACGCGGTCCGGCGGCCGGTCGGTCGGCACCTCCGACCGGGCCGACGCCGACCGCCAGCCGTCGATGGCGATCCGCCGGGCCACCGTGAACAGCCACGCCCGCGCCGAGCCCTGCGACTGGTCCAGCACCGCCGGCGAGCGCCAGGCCCGCAGCAGCGTCTCCTGGACGACGTCCTCGGCCCGGATCCGGTCACCGGAGGTCAGGTGCAGGGCGTAGGACCACAGCGCCGCCGCGTGGTCCTCGTGCAGCGCGCGCATGAGCGCCTCTTCGGCGACTTCTCCCACGAACTCAGGCCGCGACCCGGCGCCGGTCCTTCACGAACAGCAGCGCCAGACCGCCCACGATGCAGACCGCCTCCGTGATGACGCCCCAGTACTCCGGCTGGCTGTTGAACTGGTCGTGGTTCCCCATGAACCCGACCGTCGCGGCCAGCACGTACGCCCCGAGCGTGAGCGCCCCGAAGCCGACCGCGCCCAGCGCCGGCAGCCAGTGCCGCCAGGCCAGGACCGCGATCGCCAGCACCAGCCCGGCGATCGCGTCGAGCAGGAACAGCGTGCCGGTCAGGCCGGGGTAGTCCTGCGTCCACAAGAAGTAGTGCACGCCCGCCGAGCCGAGCAGCGCGGCCGCCACGACGATGCGTAGAACCCAACTCACCATGATCGTTCCTCCACTCCACACCCACTCCGGTAGATACACGGAGCAGGGGGCGATCCGGTTCACCGGAAATTGAACCGAACGGGTGGCGATCCCGTTGATAAGGGCATGACAGCCGAACTGCACTCCCGCCGCACCGTCCTGTCCACCGGTGCCGCCGTCGCCGGTGCCGCCGTCGGCGCCGTCGCCCTCACCGCCTGCTCGTCGGAATCGAACGGCAAGTCGGGCACCGCGCAGGCCCCGATCGCCGCCGGGACGCCGCTGGTCGCGCTCGCCGAGGTCCCGGTCGGGCAGGCGAAGGCGGCGAAGGCCCCGGACGGCTCCGACGTGATCGTGGCCCGGACGTCCGAGTCGGCCTGTGCCGCGTTCAGCGCGGTGTGCACGCACCAGGGCTGCACCGTGACGCCGAAGGGCGCCGACCTGGTCTGCCCGTGCCACGGTTCGGTGTTCAACGCGCTCACCGGCGAGGTCAAGCAGGGCCCGGCGAACAAGCCCCTGCCGAGCGTGCCGGTCAAGGTCGAGAACGGGAAGGTCGTCACCGGCTGACGAGCCGGGCGCGCGAACGGGCCCTTGTGGACGCACCGTCCACAGGGGCCCGTTCGCTCGCTTTTCGGGGGTCCGGGTGGCGAAGCCCCGGTTGTCACCGTGTGACAGCTGAAGCTCAGGCGTCCCAGGCGAAGAGCCGGTCACCCGCGGCGACCTCGCGCTCGGTGTCCAAACCGGACAAAACCTCCGCCGAGGCGTCCAGCGCGACGACCGGGACGATCGCCGAGTAGCCCGCCGCGGTCACCGCCTCCGGGTCCCAGCTGACGATCGGCTGCCCGGCCCGCACCTGCTCGCCCTTGACGACGTGCAGCGTGAAGCCCTCGCCCTTTTCCTTGACCGTGTCGATCCCGAGGTGGACCAGCACGGCCTTGCCGTCCTCGGTCGCGACGACGTAGGCGTGCGGGTGCAGCGTCGCCACCGTGCCGTCGACCGGCGCGACCGCGTCCGACCGGCCGCCCGTGGGCTGCACCGCAATGCCCGGGCCGACCATCGCCTGCGCGAAGACCGGGTCGGGGACCTCGGTGATCGGCACCACGCGCCCGGCGACCGGGCTGAGGATGTCGAAGCTCACAGCAGGTCCTCGATGTCGCTGGCGATGGTGTCCGCCTCCGGCCCGACGATCACCTGCAACGCCGACGACCCCATCTTGACCACGCCCATCGCACCGGCCTTCTTCAGCGCCGCCTCGTCGACGAGGCTCATGTCCTCGACCTCGCAGCGCAGCCGCGTGATGCAGCCCTCGATCTCGGTGAGGTTCTCCGTGCCGCCGAGCGCGGCGAGGATCTTCTCGGGCCTGTCATCCGCCATCGCGGTCTCCTTGATCACTGTTTGTTCCCAACCTGACGCGAACCGCGTGTCCACCTGTACTACGCCGATCGTCGGCATGCACCCCGCCGCGGGCCACGAACGGATAACGGTGGTTGACACCCGTCCGCGCGGCGGAGCATCCTGCCCCATCAGATCATTGGTCTAGACCGGAACGTACCAATGTTCCGGGCCGGACGCGAGCACCGGTCCCCGGTGGCGCGAGAACGAGGAGGGTGACGCCGATGAGCGCGGCCGCGCACGTCCCGCCGCCCGACAAGGTTGTCAACGGGCCCACGCCCAAGCACGCCCAGCTGCGGGAGATCCTCCGCCGCACGGTGGAGCGCGAGCTCCCGCCGGGTGCGCCGATCCCGTCGGAACGCGAGCTGGCCCAGCGCTACGGCGTGTCGCGGCTCACGGTCCGGTCGGCGATCGGCAAGCTGGTCGAAGAGGGCCTGCTCGCCCGGGTCCGCGGCAAGGGCACGTTCACCGCGGCCCGGCGGATGGAGCTGCAGCTCTACCTGATGTCGTTCACCGACGACATGCGGAGGCGGGGGCTGACCCCGACGACCGAGGTGGTCTCCGCGGCCACCGAGGTGCCGCCCACCGCCTCGGCGCACGCCCTCGGCCTGGCCGAGGGCGCATCCGCGCACCACCTGGTGCGCCTGCGCCACGCCGACGGCGTGCCCCTGGCCGTCGAGCGCGGCTGGTACCACGCGGGCCGGGCTCCCGGCCTGCTCGGGCTCGACCTGACCCAGTCCATTTACGCGCAGCTGGCCGAGACGTACGGTGTGCGTCCCGACCAGGCGTGGCAGACGGTCTGGGCCGAAGGCGCGGACCGCGAGACGGCCCGGCTGCTCGGCATGCGTGCCGGCAGCCCCCTGCTCGTGTTCCGGCGGGTCTCCAGCGCAGGCGGCGACCCGATCGAAGACATCACGTCCTGGTACCGGGGAGATCACTACCAGGTGACCATGCAGTTGGACCGGAACACCCCGGAGCCCGGTCAACCACCCCACTATGGAGGATCCAGATGAGCACCACCACCGCGGAGGGGGCGAAGAAGGGCGGCGGAGGTCTCGCCGGCCTGCAGCGCTTCGGCCGCAGCCTCATGCTCCCCATCGCCACGCTCCCTGCGGCGGGCATCCTGCTCCGGTTCGGTCAGGACGACCTGCTCGGCAAGGACGGCCTCGGCTGGGACAAGGTAGCCGCCGTCATCGGCTCGGCGGGCAACGCGCTCTTCGACTTCCTGCCCCTGCTCTTCGCGATCGGCATCGCGGTCGGCTTCGCCCGCAAGGGTGACGGTTCGACGGCCGTGGCGGCGGCGGTCGGCTGGGTCGTCTTCAACCGGGTGATCCAGGCCATCGCGCCGGTCAGCAGCCAGGTGGGCTACAAGCCCGCTTGGGACAGCTCGCCGCTGCACTGGCCGTACAGCGTCCTGACCGGCATCGTGTCCGGTATCGTCGCTGCCCTGCTGTGGCAGCGGTACCACCGGATCAAGCTGCCCGCGTGGCTGGCGTTCTTCGGTGGGCGGCGGTTCGTCCCGATCATCACCGCCTTCACCATGATCATCCTGGGTGTCATCTTCGGCATCGTCTTCAAGTGGGTCGACGCGGGCATCCAGAACCTCGGTGAGGCGATCGTCGGCCAGCCGGTCGTCGGTGGCGGCATATACGGCTTCTTCAACCGCCTGCTCATCCCGGTCGGTCTGCACCAGCTGCTGAACGTCCCGATGTGGTTCATCTTCAACGGTGGCGACCTGACCAACTTCTTCAACCACGTGCAGGGCTCGGGCATCTTCATGACCGGGTTCTTCCCGATCTTCATGTTCGCCCTGCCGGCCGCGGCGCTCGCGATCTGGCAGACCGCCCGCCCCGCGCAGAAGAAGATCGTCGGCGGTGTGATGATCGCGGCCGCGCTGACCTCGTTCATCACCGGTGTCACCGAGCCGATCGAGTTCTCGTTCATGTTCGTGGCGTGGCCGCTGTACATCTTCCACGCGATCATGACCGGCGTTTCGCTGGCGCTGGTGAACGCCCTGGACATCCACCTCGGCTTCTCCTTCTCCGCGGGCGGGATCGACTTCCTGCTCAACTCGAGCCTGGACACCGCGCACAAGGCGTGGCTGCTCATCCCGATCGGGCTGGTCTTCGGAGTGATCTACTACTTCGTGTTCCGGATCGTCATCACGAAGTGGAACCTGCGCACCCCGGGCCGCGAGGACGACTCGATCGAGGCGGACCTCGACCGGACGGCCGCGAAGTAACATCACCACCGCCGTAACCGAAAGCGAGAGGACGAACATGCCGGAGAAACGCGTCGCCGTGGCCAGCAAGGTGGGCCTGCACGCCCGGCCGGCCGCGCTGGTGGCGAAGGCGGCCGCGGCGCAGCCCGTCGCGGTGCAGATCGCCAAGGCCGGCGGAGACCCGGTGGCCGCCGGCAGCGTGCTCAACCTGATGACGCTGGCCGCCGGGTACGGCGACGAGGTCGTCATCAGCGCCGAGGGCGAGGGTGCCGAGGAGGCCGTGGAAGCGGTCGCCCAGCTCGTCGCCACCGATCTCGACGCCTGACGAACACCGCGAAGGCCCCCGCACCGGTCCCCGACACCGGTGCGGGGGCCTTCGTTTCGTAGGGTGGGCGCATGGAGAGCGTGCGCCTGATCGACGAGTGGCCGGTGGACAACGCCGCGACGGCCGTGGTGACGGCGGACGGGAGCGTCGCCGGCCGCCACGGTGACACCGCGCGGAAGTTCCGGCTCGCCTCGGTTTCCAAGCTGCTGACCGCCTACACCGCGCTCATCGCGGTCGAGGAAGGCGTCGTCGAGCTCGGCACGCCGGCCGGGCCCGAGGGCTCGACCGTGCGGCACCTGCTGGCCCACACCTCCGGGCTCGCCTTCGACGCGCACAAGGCGATGGCCGCCCCGGGCACCCGGCGGCTCTACTCCAACGCCGGGTTCGAGCAGCTGGCCGACGCGCTGGCCGAGCACTCCGGCATCCCCTTCGAGCAATACCAGGCCGAAGCGCTGTTCACCCCGCTCGGCATGACGTCGACCGCGCTCGAAGGCTCGCCCGCCGCCGACGTCGTGTCCACTGTGGACGATCTGGCCGCGTTCGCCGCCGAGCTGCAGGTCTCGAAGCTGCTCGACCCCGCCACCGTCGCCGAGGCGACGAACGTCGTGTTCCCCGGCCTTTCCGGGGTGCTGCCCGGTTTCGGGCACCAGAAACCCAACGACTGGGGCCTCGGCTTCGAGATCCGCGACCACAAGAGCCCGCACTGGACCGGGGCGAACAGCTCGCCGCGGACGTTCGGGCACTTCGGCCAGTCGGGCACGTTCCTCTGGGTCGACCCGGACGCGGGCGCGGCCTGCGTCGCCCTCACCGACCGCGCGTTCGGCCCCTGGGCCGCCGAAGTCTGGCCGCGCTACACCGACGCCGTCCTGGCCGACCTGGGCGCGTGAAGCGGGCCTTCCTCGCGGCCCTCCTGCTGCTCGCCGCCTGCAGTGCGCCCCAGGCCGCGCCCGCACCCACGCCCACCCCGGAAGCGCCCGAGCCTCCCCCGGCGCTCGGCACGAACGGCGCCGCGGTCCCGGCGCTGCACTGGGCGCCCTGTCACGGGCCGTTCCAGTGCGCGGCCGCGGCCGTGCCGCTGAGCTACCGCGAGCCCCGTGGCGCCACGATCCCGCTGTCGGTGATCCGGCTGCCGGCGGGCGACCCGGGACGGCGGCTCGGCTCGCTGTTCTTCAACTTCGGCGGCCCGGGCACGGACGGCGTCGGCGAGCTGACCCGGTTCGCCGCCCGCTACCCGCCGGAGCTGCGGGCCCGGTTCGACCTGGTGAGCTTCGACCCGCGCGGGATCGGCGGGTCGGCCCCGATCGGCTGCGCGAACCCGGACCGGCCGGCCGGGTCCCCGCTCAGGCAGCCGGACGCGTTCTTCGCCGCGAGCGCGGCCACCGGCAAGGCCTGCGCGGCCTCGGGCGGCCTGCTGAGCCACCTCTCCACGGCGAACGTCGCGCGGGACATGGAGCTGCTGCGCCAAGCCGTCGGGGACGCCTCGCTGAACTTCTACGGGTACTCCTACGGCACCTACCTGGGCGGCACGTACGCGAACCTGTTCGCGGACAAGGTCCGCGCGATGACCCTCGACGGCACGCTCGACCTCGTCGCGAACGCCACCGGCCGGCCGGGCCAGGCGAACCAGCCGGTGGACGTGCGGGCCGACGTCGCCGGCGCGCAGCAGCAGGAACTCGACCGGTTCTTCGCGGTGTGCGCCGCCGCCGGGCCGAAGTGCGCCTTCTCCGCGGGCGACCCGAAGCAGAAGTTCGCCGGGATCTTCGCCCACGCCTCCCGTGGCCCGGGCGTCGGCTCCCTGATGAAGACCGTCGACAGCGCGCTGTACCAGTCCGGCCGGTGGAAGCGACTCGCCCAAACCCTGGCCGCAATGCCCGCGGATCCGGGCCCCGCGGCGCCGGTGCTCGACCCGTACGTGCCGACGCACTCCCCCGGCTTCCTGGCCGTCCAGTGCGTCGACAGCGACAACCCGCAATCGCCCGCGGACTACGCCGCACTGGCCACGACGGAAAGCGCGCGGCAGCCGTACTTCGGGCTGAGCGCGGTGTATTCGATGGCCCAGTGCGTCGGCTGGCCGGCCCACGACGAAGACCGGTACACCGGACCGTGGAACCGGCCGCGGAAGAACCCGATCCTGGTGCTGAACAACCGGTTCGACCCGGCGACCCCGCTGCACAACGCGGAGGCGACGGCGGCGGAGCTGGGCGACGGCCGCGTGCTCGTCGTGAACGGCTACGGCCACACGTCCCTGGACGCCCCGAGCGCGTGCGCCTCGGCGGCCGTCGTGCGGTACCTGACGGAGCTGGCCGCCCCGGCGCCGGAGACAACCTGCGCCCCCGACGCGGTTCCCTTTCCCTGAGGGAAATTCGCCGACCGGACGTCGTGCCCAACGGCCCGGCCGGGACCGGGTCCAAAGACCCTGCCGCGGGCCGGGTGCGGGTGGTGTCATCGAAGGGTGCAGGCCCGCCGCAGGGCCGGTGCGGGGACCTCGGGCCCCGGCGGGCCGCACACCTTCTTCACTCCATGACGCGGATCGGCGCCCCCGCCTGGTAGGCCGCGATGTCCTCGACCGCGTCGCCGTAGAAGATCTCGTAGACCTCCCGGGTGACGAAGCCGATGTGCGGGGTCAGGACCGCGTTGTCGAGTGTCCTCAGCGGATGGTCGGCGGGGAACGGCTCGGTGTCGTAGACGTCCAGCGCGGCGGCGCGGATCTCCTTGCGCCGCAACGCGTCCACCAGTGCCGCCTCGTCGACGATCGGGCCGCGCGAGGTGTTCACCAGCAGCGCCGTCGGCTTCATCGCGGCGAATTCGGCCGCCCCGACCAGGCCGCGGGTGCGCTCGCCGAGCACCAGGTGGATGGACAGCACGTCCGACCGCGCGAAGAGCTCGTCCTTGGTCACCGCGGTGACGCCGTGCGGGTCCGCCTTCTCCTGGGTCAGGTTCTGGCTCCAGGCGATGGTCTCCATCCCGAAGACCTGCCCGATCTTCGCCGCGCCCGCGCCGAGCCGGCCCAGGCCCAGCAGGCCGAGCGTCTTGCCGTGCAGCATGGTGCCGACGGACGTCTGCCAGCCGCCCTCGCGCATCGAGCGGAACTCCTGCGGCAGGTTCCGCGACGCGGCCAGGATCAGCGCCCAGGTGTGCTCGGCGGTCGGCTCCCCGATGTAGCCGGTGGCGGACACGACGACACCGTTGCGGCGCGCGGCGGCCACGTCGACGGCCGCGTTCCGCTTACCCGTGCTGACCAGCAGCTTCAGGTCGGGCAGCGCGTCGAGCACCTCGGCCGGGAACCGGGTGCGTTCGCGCATCGCGACCACCGCTTCGAAGCCCTGCAGTTGCTTGACGACGTCGGTCAGGGGTTCGGTGAAGACCGTGATGTCGGCCTTGAGCGAGTCCCAGTCGCCGAAGGTGAGGGCGACGTTCTGGTAGTCGTCGAGAATCGCGATCCGCATGACCTCACCGTAGTAGGTGGGCGCGTCAGCCGGTGGTGGGCGGCTCGCCGGGGAAGAGGATCGGGCTGAGCAGGTACCGCGTGCGGCCGGGGGCGGCCGGGTTGGCCAGCCGCGGGAGGATCGCGGCCCGCAGTTCGGCGACCATGGCGACGAGTTCGTCCTCGCTCAGCCAGATCGCGTGCTGCTGGTAGCCGACGGGGTCGGCGGACGGGTCGGTGCCGTCGCGGTCGAGATAGGCGTCGAACTCGGCGACCAGGGTCGCGACCGCCACGGCGAACCCCCGCCGGTGGTCCTCGGCCGACATCGACGCGGCCGTACCACGGTCGATGGACGCCCGGTCCCGGCGCAACCGGTAGTGCCGCTCGACCGCGCCGCGGACCCGGCGTTCGCCGGCCACCTCCAGGACGCCGCCGGCGGCGAGCTGGTCGACGTGCCGGTAGAGCATGGCTTTCGAGACGTCCGGCAGGAGCGCGCCGAGCTCGGCGGTGGTGAGCGTGCGCTCGCCGCGCAGGGCGTGCACGATCCGCAGCCGCACCGGGTGCCCCAGGAGTTCCAAGGTGTCCACCCCCCAATGTTCTCATTACGTGATACCGTTCGCAAAACACGAGAATGATGGGGGCGGATGATGAGCACGGACCCGGCAGTGGTCGCCCGGACGGTCGTCGACCTGACGGCAGCGGGACGGTTCGCGGAGGTCGAGCAGCGGTTCGCGCCGCGGCTGCGGGCGGCGGCGTCGGCCGGGACGCTGCGGGTCGGCTGGGAGACCGAGCTCGCCAAAACCGGGCCGGTCCGGGCGGTCGACACCCCGCTGAGCGAGCCGCCCGCGGAGGGGCTGGTCCGGGTCAGCGTCCCGGTGACCTGCGAGCGCGGCGGCCTCACGGTGGTGATGTCGGTCGACGACGCCGGCCTGCTGCACGGCCTGCGGCTCGCGCCACCGACCGGCCTGTCCTGGACGCCTCCGGCCAACGCCGAGGCGGGCCGGTTCACCGAGCACGAGGTCACCGTCGGCACCGGCCCGCTCGCGGTGCCGGGCACGCTCACCGTGCCCCGGGGGCGTGGCCCGTGGCCGGGAGTGGTGCTGCTCGGTTCGGGGCCCGCCGACCGCGACCTGACGACCGGGCCCAACAAGCCGTTCAAGGACCTGGCGTGGGGGCTGGCCTCCCGCGGCGTCGCGGTGGCCCGGTTCGACAAGGTGACCCACGTCCACCCGGAGACCGGTTCGGCACCCGGCTTCACGATGGCCGACGAGTACGTGCCCCACGCGCTCGCCGCCGTCCGCCTGCTGCAGGCGCAGGAAGCGGTGGACCCGGCGCGGGTGTTCGTCCTGGGACTCAGCGGGGGCGGCAAGGCGACGCCCCGGGTCGCGGCCGCCGAGCCGTCGATCGCCGGCCTGATCAGCCTGGCCGGCGACACCCTGCCGCTGCCGCGGGCGGCCGTCCGGGTCGCCCGCTACCTGGCCGAAGTGGCGCCGGGCCCGGCCACCGCGGCAGCCGCCGAGTCGGTCGTGCGGCAGGCGGCGCTCGTCGAAAGCCCCGAGCTGTCACCCTCGACGCCGGCCGCGGACCTGCTGTTCGGCTGGCCGGCCTCGTACTGGCTGGACCTGCGCGGCTACGACCCGGTCGCGACCGCTGCCGCCCTCGACAGGCCGATGCTGATCCTGCAGGGCGGCCGCGACTACCAGGTGACCGCGACCGGCGACCTCGTGCGCTGGCAGGAGGGCCTGGCCCACCGGCCGGACGTCACGATCCGCGTCCACGAGGCCGCCGACCACCTGTTCTTCCGCGGCGAAGGACCGTCCACCCCGGCCGGTTACGAGGCGCCGCAGCACGTCGACCCGGCCGTGGTCGCCGACATCGCGGCCTGGGTTTCGGCGCGCTAGCGGACGACCACGTCCACCCGGACCAGGTGGTGGTCGGAAGCGTCGTTCAGCCGGGACAGCGGGTCGGACGGGACCGGCCAGAACACCTCGGCGCACCCGGGCACCAGGCCCTTCGACGGCAGCACGTAGTCGGTCCGCAGGTTGCCCGGCGCGACGTCGTTGAAGTCGCCGGTGTCGAAGAACGGGTTGCTCTTCTGGCCGTCGTTCGCGCCGCCCTGGGCCTGCGCCGCGAGCACCGCGCCCCGGCTGCCCGGGTGGGTCTCGATGACGCGGCGCGCGTGCAGCAGCTGGTCGATGGCGCCGGGGACGCTGTCGCCGTCGAGGGGGTCGGAGTTGTTGTCGCCCGCGATCACGAACCTCTCCGATGCGCCCAGGCCGCCGCGGTGGCCGCGGTCGTCGTAGAGGTAGCCGCCCTGGCCCGGGGTCACGTAATCGGCCCAGAAGCGGATCTCGTCGTGGTTACGGGTGCCGTTGCGGTCCTCCGGGCCGTCGAAGCTCGGCGGTGTCGGGTGCGAGACCAGGAAGTGCACGGTCGAACGGCCGATCTTCAGCGGCAGGTCCCAATGCGACTTCGACGACAGGCGCAGCACGTTCAGCTCCGCGGCGTCGTACCAGTCGTGCGGCGCGGGCGTGGCCGGGTCGTCCGGCAGCAGCGCGCCCGGCATGTCCTTCCACCGGAACTTCTGGAACGTCCGGACGTGCGCAAGGTCGATCGGGTACTTCGAGAGCACCAGCAGCCCGTACTGGCCCTCGAAGGTGCCGAAGCCCTGGGCGTCGTTGCCGCCGCCGACCGTGCCGCTGCGATCGAGGTCGAAGCCGGTGGGCACGCCCGTGTTGACCGGCGCGGTGTAGGCGTACGGGTAGTCGATGGGCCGCGCGCCGTGCTGGCCGATCGCCAGGTAGTTCTTCCGGAACAGGTCGGCGGCCGCGTTGCCGGGGACGTAGTCGAACTCGTTGATCAGCTGGACGTCCGCGCGGTTGCGCTGGATCACCTCGGCGACCTCCTGCGCCTGGGCGTTGCCCGGCGTCGAAAGGTCGGTGACGAGCTGCCCGGCAGCAGCGCGATTCAGCGAAGCGTTGAAGGTGGCGAAGCGAACGTCGGTCCCGAAGCTCGCAGAAGCGGTGGCGGGGACGAAGAGCGCTACGAGCGCGGCGGCGGCCAGCCCGGCGGCGATGCGTTTCACGGCGGTCACCCTATGCCGGAAATCAGCCGTCCGGGTGAGCAGCAGGTGAACGGGCGACGTGACCCAGCCCTCTTGAACACGTTCAAAAGCAGCGCTACCGTCTCTCTTGAACACGTTCAAAAAGGAGAAAGCCATGGACCCGATAGTCCTCGCCTACGCGCTCTACCTGCTGATCAGCATCCCGCTGACGGTGCTCGTCGCCCGGACGCTGAGCAAGCACGGCCGCACCTTCCTCACCGAGGTCTTCGCCGACAGCCCCGGCCTGGCGAACGCCGTGAACCAGCTGCTGGTGGTCGGCTTCTACCTGGTCAGCCTCGGCTTCGTGACGCTCTTCCTGACCAGCAACAGCTTCGTGGTCAGCGCCCGCGACGTGTTCGAGATGCTGTCGGTCAAGATCGGCACGGTCGCGCTCGTCCTCGGCGTCATGCACCTGTTCAACGTCCTGGTGTTCAACGGCATCCGGCGCCGCCACCTGGCCCCGAAGCCCGCGCCGGCGCCGGTACCGCTCCCCTACCCCGGCGTGCCGCAGGTCCCGCCCTTCCCGGCCCCCTGACGGCGGCGGCGCTAACGTGCAGCGCGTGGCCAAGAGCGAGGAAACGCGGTCCCTGATCGTCACGACCGCGATGCGGCTGTTCACCGAGAACGGCTACGACCGCACGACGATGCGCGCGATCGCCGCCGAAGCGGGGGTTTCCGTCGGGAACGCCTACTACTACTTCTCGTCGAAGGAACAGCTGATCCAGGGCTTCTACGACGAAATGGCCGCGCAGCACCTGACGGCGGCCCGGGCGCTGCTGACCGGCCGCCCCGGCTTCGCCGACCGGCTGAAGGCCGTGCTGCTGTGCTGGCTCGACATCGCCGAGCCCTACCACCGCTTCGGCACGCAGTTCTTCGTCAACGCGGCCGACCCGGAGTCGCCGCTGAGCCCGTTCAGCGACGACTCCTCGGCCGCCCGGGAAGCGTCGATCGGCCTGATGCGCGAGGTCGTCGACGGCTCCGACGTCAAGCTCGACCCGGAGCTGCGGGACCAGCTGCCGGAGCTGCTCTGGCTGTTCCAGATGGGCGTGGTGCTGTTCTGGGTCCACGACCGCTCGGCCGGAACGAAACGCAGCCGGCTGCTGGTCGAGCGCAGCGTCCCGCTGCTGGCCCGGCTGGCCGCGCTCTCCCGGCTGCGGGTGTTCCGCCCGGTCAGCCGGGAGATCGTCGACCTCATCCACGACCTCGCCAAGCGGGATTGACCGCCCGGAAGTACAGGAACCGCGGCCTGGTCCGCAGGTTCGCCGCCCATTGCGGATCGGCGGCCTCGGCCTCCGGGACCGGCATCGGCTCGACCAGGCGGTCCACCGCGAAGCCCGCGTCGCGGACCGCCTGGAACGTCCAGCTCAGCGGGCGCCGGTGGAAGTGCACGACGTTGCCGGGCGGGAACTCGTCCTCCAGCAGCTCCAGCTCGAAGTAGTTCTCCCTGCCGAACCACCGCCAGTCCTCGCCCGGGTGGTGCACCGAGAACACGAGCGCGCCCCCGGGCTCGAGGACCCGGCGGAACTCGGCCAGCGCCGGCCCCCAGTCCGCCAGGTAGTGCAGCACGAGCGATGCGGTGATGACGTCGATCGAGGCGTCCGGCAGCGGGAGCGACCGGGTGATGTCCGCGACCTCGAACCGGGCGGTGTTCCCGAACTTCCGGCGCGCGACGGCGATCATGCCCGCGCTGGAGTCGATGCCGACGACGTCGGCACCGCGCTCGGCCAGGAGCGCGCTGAGGTGCCCGGCCGCGCAGCCGACGTCCAGCACGCGCCGCCCGGCGACGTCCCCGGCGAGGTCGAGGATCGCCGGCCGGTCGTAGAAGGCGTTGGTGACGGACTTCTCCGCGTGCTCGGCGTAGGCCTCGCTGTGGCCGTCGTACTGCGCGGCCCGCGCGCGGCCGAGGATCTCCTCGACCACCTCCGTCTTGGCGTCGGCGTAGTTCTGGATGTACTTCCACGTCTTCGCCGCGAGTTCGCGCTTCTTCGCCGCGTACAGCTCCAGCTCCTCCGGGTGCGCGCGCAGGCGGTCGCGGAAGAGGCGGTAGCGCGGCGTCTGGCCGTTGCCCGGCGAGTAGACGTGCAGGTTGACGTTCGTGTCCGGGCCCTTGAACATCCGGTGCTTCTCCCAGTCGGGCTCCCGGATCGTCAGCCGGTACCCGGCCGCCTCCAGGTCCGGGACGTAGGTGTCTTCGTCGTCGGAGTCCGGCACCTCCAGGAGGATGTCGACGATCGGTTTGGCGCACAGGCCGGGCACCGACGTCGAGCCGACGTGCTCCAGCACCAGCACCCGCTCCCCCAGCACGCCCCGGATCCGCTCGGCTTCACGCTCGAACAGCCGTGGCCATTCCGGGTCGTAGTCGGCGAGGGTGACGGTCGAGTTCAGCTTCGGCGCTTCGCCGACCCACGCGCTCTGGACCTCTTCGTCGCTCAATGCTTCTTGGCCGGTCATTCCGGTTGACCCCCTTCGACAAGGCAGTCCGCCAGATTATCGGCGTGCGCAACCGGTTTTCTCAGTCGATCGGCAGCGGCAGCGGGTTCCCGGTCGCTTCGCGCAGCGCGTCCCGCATCGCCGCCCGCGGGGCCGGGCGGCCGGTGAAGTGCTCGGCCTGGCCGAACGCCTGGTGCAGCAGCATGTCCAACCCGGTCGCGAGCCGTCCCCCGCGCGCCGCGACGGCTTCGGCGAGCGGTGTCGGCCACGGGTGGTAGATGACGTCGAGGACGTGCTCGACCGCGGCGAGTTCGGCGACGTGCGCGGCGACCGCGTCCGGCGGGACGGTGTTCACCAGCACCGCCGCGGACCCGAGCGCCGCGAAGTCCGTGTCGGCCCAGCGCAGGACGTCGACGTCGAGCGCGGCCCGCTTCGCCGCGTCGAGGGTTTCGCCGGCCCGGGCCGGTTCGCGCACGACCAGCCGCACCTGCCGGACGCCGAGGGCGGCGAGCCCGACCACGGCCGCCGCCGCCGTCCCGCCCGCGCCGAGCACGACCGCGGTGTCCGCGGGCGACGGCCGGTAGCCGCCGGCCGCGCGCAGGGCGCCGGTGACGCCCTCGACGTCGGTGCAGTCCGCGAGCCAGCCCGTCGCGGTGCGGACCAGCGTGTTGGCCGCGCCGACGGCGGCCGCCCGCGGCGTCACCTCGTCCGCGTGGTCCAGCGCCGCGCGCTTGCCCGGCATGGTGACCGAGAACCCGGCCCACTCCGGGCCGAGGCCCTCGACCAGGCCCGGGAGTTCTTCGGCGCTGGTCTCGATGCGCTCGTAGGTCCAGCCGGTCAGGCCGAGCGCGGCGAACGCGGCGCCGTGCAGCACCGGGGACAGCGAGTGCGCCACCGGCTTCCCGAGCACGGCGGCCTTGCGGGGCTCAGATGACACCGCGTTCCCTGGCCAGGTCCCGGTTGCGGTTGTGCTCGTCGTTGGTGACCGCGAAGCAGGACAGGCCGTTCTTCTCGCACTTGACGAAGTACACCCAGTCCCCGGCCGGCGGTTTCACCGCGGCCTGGATCGCCTCCGGGCTCGCCACCGCGATGGGCGTCGGCGGCAGCCCGGCGTTCTTGTAGGTGTTGTACGCCCCGGACTTCACCCGGTCGCCTTCGTTGGTCAGCAGCGTCGGCCGGTCGAGCACGTAGTTGACCGTGGAGTCCATCTGCAGCCGCATGTTGATCTTCAGCCGGTTGTAGATGACCCGCGAGAGCTTGCCGAAGTCGGCCTTCACGGCCTCGCGTTCGATGATCGAGGCGATGATCAGCGTCTGGTACGGTGTCACGCCCGGGCCGGTTGACTGCGGGCTCAGCTGGGCGTTTTGGATCGCCTCGGCCGAGCTGTGCACCAGCTGCGTGAGGATCTCCTGCGCGCTGGACCCGGGCTTGACGTCGTAGACGCCGGGCGCGATCAGGCCCTCCAGCCTGCGGTCCTTGCGGTCGGCCTTGTTGGCCGGCTCGATCGCCCAGTCCGGCACGCCGAGCTGCTTGAGGTCCGCGGCGTCGACGGCCTTGCGCAGGTCGTCCGCCGAGACGCAGGTGCTCTTGCCGTTGAGCTGCGCGCAGGACGCCTTCGCCATCAGGCTGTACACGCCGGGCGTGACCTTGCCGTCGGGCTGGGTGATGTCGTCGAACTGCGTGTACGGCCGGATCTCCAGCTGGCCGACGCGGGAAGCGGCGTCGGTGATCCGGTCGACCGCGCTGGCCCCGGACATGTGCGACTTCATCACGTAGAAGCCGTGCTGGAGGCGGGCGAGCTTCGGGTTGCCCTCGCCCGCCTTGACGAACGCCTTGGTGCTGGCGACGACCCCCGCCGTGGTGAGCTTCGCGCCGATCGCCGACGTCGTGTCGCCGTCGTCGACCTGGAACACCACATCGTCGGTGCCCGCGCCGTCGAAGTCGTCGTAGCCGAAGAACCGGTTGAAGCCGTACCAGGCACCGCCCGCGAGCAGGGCGATCACCGCGATCGCGGCGACCCACCCGAGGGCGCGCTTGCCCTTCTTCTTGCGCGGCTTCTCCGGCTCTTCGTCGTAGTCGTCGTAATCGTCGTCGTATTCTTCGTAGTCCTCGTAGTCCTCGTAGTCGTCGTAGCCGTCTTCCGCGAGCTCCTCCTGCGGCGGCTCGGCGGGGGCCTGCGCCGGGATCACCTCGGTGACCGGCTCTTCACGCCCGGGCGCGACCGGCGGACGGCGGCGCGGCTCGGCGCCGGGTTCGGGCATGCCTGCGGAGCGGTCACCCGGCTGGGCGGGCGGCCGGACGGGCTCGGCGGCCGCGCCGCGACGCCCCGGGGAGCGTTCGGCCGCATCGGGGTCGGTACGGCGACGGCGCGAAGGTGCCGGTTCGATGCGCTCGGGCACGGCACGCCGCCGGCCATCGGCCTCGTCGGGCTCGGGTGCGCCACGCCGCCGGGCGGCTCTGGCCTCGGCATCGTCCGGGTCGGGTCCGCCACGCCGCCGGGCGGCTCTGCCATCGGCATCGTCCGGGTCGGGTGCGCCACGCCGCCGGGCGGCTCTCGCATCGGCATCGTCCGGAACCCCGCGTCGCCGGGGCGCTCCGGCCTCGTCCGGAGTCCCGCGCCGCTGAGGCGACCGGCTCTCGAAGTCGTCGAAATCCGGGGCGCCACGCCACTGAGGCGCGCTGCTTTCGGGGTCGTCGAGATCCGCAGCGCCGCGCCACTGGGGCGCGCTGCTCTCGGCGTCGTCGAAGTCCGGAGCCCCGCGCCGCCGGGACGTTCCGGCCTCGTCCGGAGCCGGAGCCCCGCGCCGCTGGGGTGGCCGGCTCTCGAAGTCGTCGAAATCCGGCGCGCCACGCCGTCGGGGCGCCCTGCCCCCAGTGTCGTCCGGAGCGCCGCGCCGCTGAGGCGGGCGGCTCTCGAAGTCGTCCGGGTCCGGGGCGCCGCGACGCCGGCGGGAGGACCGGCCGGCGCCTTCGTCGGGGTCCGGTGCGATCCGGCGCGGAGCCGGCCTGCCGTCGAGGTCGTCCGGGTCCGGCGCGGCGCGGCGCCGGGGCGGCCTGCCCTCGACGTCGTCCGGGGCCGCGCGGCGGCGGCGCGGGGCCGGCTGGTCGATCTCGGAGCCCTCGTCGAGGCCGTGGCGGGCGCGCGCCGCCCTAGCCGGGGCCGCGCGGCGCTCCTGCGGGTCGAACTCCGCGTCGGCCGACGGCAGCGTGCCCGGCGGTTCCAGGCGGCGGCCGGGTTGCGGTGCGCCGCGGCGCGGGTCGTAGCCCGGCGGCTCTTCCCGGCGGGCCCGGCGGGAGGGCTGCGGCAGGTCGTACTCGCCACTGCGACGTGGCGGCAGCTCGTGCTGGCCGCTGGGGGTGCGGCGCGGTGCGGGCCGGGACGGCGGCGGGGTGGCCGCGTCCGGCTCGCGCAGTCGCCGGCGCCCGCGTGGGGGCTCAGGTGGCTGCTCGTTCATCGGTCTCCCTCCCGGGCGCGGTGCGCAGCGGCGGCGTCGATCCAGGCCTGCAGGATCTCGACGGCGGCGGCCTGGTCGACCACCGCGCGCTGCTTGCGGCCTTTGACCCCGCGCTGGGAGAGGATGCGGGATGCGGTGACCGTGGTCAGCCGCTCGTCGCCCAGCCGGACCGGCACGGGCGCTATCCGCCCGGCCAGGCGTTCAGAATACGCGATCGCCAGCTCGGCCGCCGGGCCCTGGCGGTTGGCGAGCGTTCTCGGCAGGCCCACGATCACCTCGACCACCTCGTGCTCGGTGACGAGGGCGGCGAGCTGGTCCAGATCACTGTCGTCGGTCGCATCGCGGGAGAGGGTAACCAATGGCGACGCCAGCATCGGGGCCGGATCGCTCAGCGCGACCCCGACCCGGACGGATCCGACATCCACGCCGAGCCGGCGGCCCCGGCCCGGATCGCCCACGCCGGGACGGTCCGGGCCGCGGTTTCCGCGGTTAACCAATGCCGGCAATCGCCGCGCGCAGGGCCGTGACCGCCTCTTGCGCGCCGGCCGGGTTCGTGCCACCGCCCTGGGCCATGTCGGGCTTGCCGCCGCCCCGGCCGCCGATCTTCTCGGCGAACGACGGCACCAGCTTGCCCGCGGCGATGCCCTTGTCCTGGGCCGCCTTGGTCGTCGCGACGACGAAGCTCAGCTTCTCCCCGGCCGGCGAGAACAGCGCCACCACACCGGGCCGCGTGCCGAGCCGGCCGCGGATGTCCGAGGCGAGCGCCCGCAGGCCGTTGCCGTCGACGTCCGGGACGACCTCGGCCACGACGGTCACGCCGCCGATCTCCTGCGCCTTGTCGACCAGCGCACCCGCCGAGCCCAGCACCTGCTGGGTCTTCAGCTGCGCGATCTCCTTCTCGGCGTTCTTCAGCCGGGTCAGGACGTCGTCGATGCGGCCGGGCAGCTGGTCCGACGGCACCTTGAAGGTGTTCGCGAGCTGCGAGACCAGCAGCTGCTCCTTGCGGACGTACTTCAGCGCGTCGCCGCCGACGAGCGCCTCGACGCGGTGCACGCCCGAGCCGATGGAGGCGTCGGAGACCAGCTTGACCAGCCCGAGCTGGCCGATCCGGTCGACGTGCGTGCCACCGCAGAGCTCGCGGGAGTACTCGCCCATGTCGACCACGCGGACGTCGTTGCCGTACTTCTCGCCGAACAGCGCGACCGCGCCCAGCTCGAGGGCCTTGTCCTTGGTCGTGGTGTAGCTCTGCACCTCGACGTTCGTCTGGAGGTAGTCGTTGACCTCCTCCTCGACCTCGGTCAGCACGTCCGCCGACACCGAACCCGGCGTGGTGAAGTCGAACCGCATGCGGCCCGGCGAGTTCAGCGAACCCGCCTGCGCCGCGCGCTTGCCGTACGCGCCGCGGACGGCCGCGTGCACCAGGTGCGTCGCCGAGTGCGAACGCTCGATCGAGAGCCGGCGGTGCGCGTCGACCGAGCCGGTGAGCTTGGTGTCCAGCCCGACCTCGCCGTCGACGACCTCGACGCGGTGCACGAACAGGCCCGGCACGATCTTCTGGACGTCCAGGACCTTCAACTCGACGCCGTCACCCAGCAGCACGCCGGTGTCGGCGACCTGGCCACCGCTTTCGGCGTAGAACGGCGTCCGGTCGAGGACCAGCTCCGCCTTCTTGCCCGCCGAGACGCTGCGGACCGGCTGCCCGTCTTCGAGCAGCGCGACGACCTTGGCCTCGGCCTGCAGGTCGGTGTAGCCGAGGAACTCGGTCTCGCCGTGCTGCTCCAGGACCTTCCGGTACTCCGAGAGGTCGCCGTGGCCGGTCTTGCGGGCCGCCGCGTCCGCCTTCGCGCGCTTGCGCTGCTCGTCCATGAGCGTGCGGAAGCCCTCTTCGTCGACGGTCAGGCCCTGCTCGGCCGCCATTTCGAGGGTGAGGTCGATCGGGAAGCCGTAGGTGTCGTGCAGCTGGAACGCCTTGTCGCCCGCGAGCACGTCGCCGCCGCCGCGCTTGGTCTCCTCGGCCGCGAGGTCGAAGATGCGCGAACCGCTGGTCAGGGTCGAGAGGAACGCCTCCTCCTCGATCCGGACGACCTCGTTGATGCGGTCGAAGCCGGAGACCAGCTCGGGGTAGGTCGGGCCCATGGTGTCGCGGACGACCGCCGCGAACGCCTGCAGCACCGGCTCGTGCACGCCGAGCAGGCGCGAGGAGCGGATGATGCGGCGCAGCAGGCGGCGCAGCACGTAGCCGCGGCCGTCGTTGCCCGGGGTGACGCCGTCGCCGATCAGCATGACGCCGGTGCGGGCGTGGTCGGCGATGACGCGGAAGCGGACGTCGTCGGCGTGGTTGCTGCCGTAGCGGCGGCCCGAGAACTCCTCCGCGCGGCCGATGACCGGGCGCACGAGGTCGGTCTCGTAGACGTTCTCGACGCCCTGCAGGATCGTCGCGACGCGCTCGACGCCCATGCCGGTGTCGATGTTCTTCTTCGGCAGCTCGCCGATCGGCGGGTGGCCGAGCTTGGGGCTCAGGTCGCCGCGGACGTCCTGCATGAAGACGAGGTTCCAGATCTCGATGTAGCGATCCTCGTCGGCGACCGGGCCGCCCTCGCGGCCGTACGCCGGGCCGCGGTCGTAGTAGATCTCCGAGCACGGGCCGCCGGGACCGGGCACGCCCATGTCCCAGTAGTTGTCCTTGCCGTCGCGGGCCTGGATGCGCTCGCCGGGCAGGCCGGTGAGCTTGCGCCACAGCCCGGCCGCTTCGGAGTCGTCGTTGTAGACGGTCGCCCAGATGCGGTCGGGTTCGAGGCCGAAGCCGCCTTCGCTCTGGGGCTTGGTGATCAGCTCCCAGGCCGCCTCGATGGCGCCTTCCTTGAAGTAGTCGCCGAAGGAGAAGTTGCCGGCCATCTGGAAGAACGTGTTGTGCCGGGTGGTCTTGCCGACCTCGTCGATGTCCGGCGTGCGCACGCACTTCTGCACGGAGGTCGCGCGCGGGTACGGCGGCGGCGCCTCACCGAGGAAGTACGGCTTGAACTGGACCATGCCGGCGTTGACGAACAGCAGGTTCGGGTCGTCGAGGATCAGCGGCGCGCTGGGCACGCGCGTGTGGCCGCGGCCTTCGAAATGGCGCAGGAAACGGTCGGTGATTTCGTGTGTGTCCACGGGTCAGTCCTTGTGGCTGTGGTTCGGAACGGGGTGGGCGGCGTGGCTGCGGCGAAGGGGTTCCGGGCAGGCCCGGATCAGCCCTCCGCCCGGCGAGCTCGCCGGACCGGGCGCCGGGCGGCGGCGTGCCGTCCCTCGGCGCGGGGCGCTGACACGCCCGTCCGCTCCTCGACCATGTCGTGCAGCTCCTGTTCCCGCTCGTTCATGCCCGCACGCACCTCGGCGCCGAACGAACCCACGGCGCCGGCCAGCTCGCGCACGGCGTCCCCCAGGTTCGATGCTAACCCGGCCGGGGTGGCCTGACGAGCGGTTTCGGCGGCCTTGCGGGACAGCGCGACGCCGGCGACCACGCCGACGCCGAGCCAGAACAGCCGCTTCATTTCCCGGCCTTCCTGGCGGCCTTGAGGGCGCTCTTCTTCTTGCGCGCCTTGATCGCCTTGGACAGGCCGTAGGACAGCGCCGCGGTCTTGACCAGCGGGCCGCCGAGGGTCGCGGTGAAGACGGAGGTGAGCGCGGAGACGTTGCCGGTGACCGCCTGCGCGTTCGCGGTGATCCCGTCGACCCGCTCGAGCTGGGTGTTGACGTGCGTGATCGTCTCGTTCGCGCCGATCAGCAGCGGATCGGTGTTGCTGTTGGTGCGCTCGATCGCCTCGGTGGCCGCGTCCAGCGTCTTGCCGAGCTTGATCAGCGGGATCGCCAGCAGGACGACCAGCACCACGAATGCTCCTGCGGCGATCAACGCGGCGATCTGCCCTGCCGACACGGGCCCTCCTCGGTTCAGGGGTCGGGATGCCGACTGAGGTTACCGCCTGGCCGGGTCCCCGACCGTGTCACCCCGCCGGGCCGGGAAAACGCCTCGCCACCGGCCGCGGCCGCCCGGTACACCTGGGTGATGGACCACGACAGCGGACCCGGCCGGCGGGTCCTCGCCGGGCCGGGCGGAACCGCGGCCGACCTGCTGGCCGGGCTGCCCGGCGCCGACCTGACCACGGTGCAGCTGGAGATCGCGCGCCGGCGTGCGGCCCGGCTGGCCGGGCCCGACGTGCTGCGCCGGCACCGGACCGATCGGTTCACGGGGCCGAGCCCGGCGCCGTTCGGCCGGCTGCGCCGGGTCGAAGACGCCGTGATCGGCACCGCCACCGGCTTCGACCTGGTCACCCTCTCGCCGCTCGTCCCGCTCGGCACCCATTCGGCGGTGGCCGGGGTGGCCCAGCACCGGGTGGTGCCGACCGGCCGCGGCACCGAGGTCGCCGCCGACCCCACGACCGGTCTGGCCTTGGAGGCGGCGGTCCGGCGTTCGTCGGAGGACGTCGTCCGCCTGGCCGCGGTGCAGCGCGTGGTGCGGGCCCAGCAGGTCCCGGCCGGGCTGTTCGCCCACTTCTCGCTGTTCGGCGCCGTGACGGCCGGCCGGGACACCGGCGACCTGGCCTTCGAGCGGCGGCACCTGGCCGAACACGCCGCGCTGCTGGCCGGGGCCTGCCGGGTGCTGGGCGCGTCCGCGGTCGAGCTGGGCGTGACCGTGCTCGACCCCCGGTTCGAGGGGCTGCTCGACGCGGTGCCGGACGTGCCGATCCGGCCGTTCCCGGAGCGGGAAGGCGGCCGAGGCGGCTACTACGAAGGCCTCTGCTTCAAGGTGTACGCGTCCTTCGGCGGCGAGCTCGCCGAAGTGGGTGACGGCGGCTTCACGCCGTGGACGCAGAAGCTGCTGGGCAACGCGAAGGAACGCCTCCTGACCAGCGCCCTGGGCGTGGATCGGCTGGCGACGCTCCTCTAACGCTCCTTCACCACCGCGCGGTACAGCGCCGCCATGTCGTCGTCGCCGTGCCCGGCCTCGACCGCTGCCTCCAGGTGGGTCAGGACCGCCTTCGCCCCCGCGAGGTCGACCTCGTCCCCGGCGGCTTCCACGACCAGGCGGGCGTCCTTCGCCGCCAGCCCGGCCGGGAACGATGCCGCGTACTCGCTCGTCAGCATCGCGCCGCCCTTCACGTGCGCGTAGCCGACGTCGAGGCCGCCGCCCTTGATCGTCTCCAGGAACAGCTGCGGGTCCAGGCCCAGCGCGCCGGCCAGGCCGAGGCTCTCCGCCGTCGCGTTGGTCAGCGCGAGCACCCACGCGTTCACCACCAGCTTCAGGCGGCTGCCGCGGCCGGCGGGGCCGAGCCACTGCGTCTTGATGGCGACCGCGTCGAACACCGGCGTCGCCTTGGGCCGGGCCTCCTCGGGCCCGGACGCCAGCACCTGCAGCTGGGCTTGTTCCGCCGGCTGCCGGGTGCCGAGCACCGGTGCGTCGACGAACACCACGCCCGCCTTCTCCGCCATCGCGGCGAGCCGGTCGGTCCAGTCGAGGCCGACGGTGCTCATCTGCAGCCACAACGTCCCCGAAGCCGGCGACGCGGCTTCGAACGCTTCGGCCACGGCGGGGCCATCGGCGAGCATCGTGACGAGGATGTCCGCGCCGTCGGCCGCGGCGGAGGCCGACTCGGCCACCGTGGCGACGTCGGAGAGGGGTTCGGCCTTCTCCCGGGTCCGGTTCCAGACGCGGACGTCGAGGCCCGCCTTGGCGATGTTGGCCGCCATCGGGGCGCCCATGATCCCGGTGCCGAGAAACGCGATTGTCATGCCGCTATCGTCCCGGAGGCGGGACGCGGCCGCGCGCTCAGTAGTCGCCGAGGAGGCAGAAGGGGTGGCCCGCCGGGTCGGCGTAGACGCGCCAGCCCCGGCCGCCGAGATCGGGGTCGAGCAGCCGGCCGCCGTGCGCGAGGACGGCGTGGTGCGACTCGCGGAAGTCGTCGACCTCGAAGTCCAGGTGGAACTGCTGCGGGAAGGACGGATCGGGCCAGCTCGGCGGCCGGTGGTCCGGCGCGCGCTGGAAGCCGAGGACCATCCCGTTCACGTGCAGGGTCGACCAGTCCTCGTCCACGCGCCACCGCGGATCGGGGAGATCCACATCGCCACCGAGCAGGGCCTGGTAGAAGCGGGCGAGCACCAGCGGCTCCGGACAGTCCAGGACGATGCACTGCAGCGTCGCGGGCACGGGCACGCCTCCTGCCGTCGTGGGGCCCTCCCCGGTCGGGGCCGCCTGGAGGGGAAGAGTTTACGAACCCCGATGATCTTGCCCCCCGCGGCCCACGATCGGGGGAACGACGGGGCTTGTTCGGCCTGCAAGACCGGAGGGCCGGCAGCGATCGGCGGCCGGGCGACCAGCACCGGAGGGCGGCGGCCGGCGAGCAGGCGGGCGGAAGCCCAGCATGGGCGACGGCGGGCAGGCGGGCGGGCGCCGGCCAAGCAGCGGGCGGAAGCCCAGCAAGGGCGACGGCGGGCGATGGGCGATGGGCGGCGGGCGGGCGGCGGTCTGCCAAGCAGTGGGCAGGCGGCGGCCAGACTGCGGCAGCAGGAGCGATGGCGGGCAGGCGGCGGCCGCAGCCGGCCGGCGCGGCCCCGCCCGCGCCGCCCCACCCACCCCCCGGGTCCGGGGCCGAAGCGTGGGGACCCGGCCCGCCCCG
>NZ_JBSGBK010000080.1:0-39372 GCF_053601215.1 Amycolatopsis sp. NPDC004772 | reverse complement strand
ATAAACTCTCTTTCCCTACTCGTCGCTCTTCCGATCTCCCGCAACCCACCACCCAGAGCTGGGTGAGGGCGCAGGCTTGCGGGCCCGGCTCAAAGTGATAGGCCTCGTTCAGGCGACGGGATGACCACCCCGCGGCCCACCCCACCCAACGCTGGCTAGCAGCGGTAGCCGGTGGTCATCCCGGAGCCTGCCTGTCCGGCGAGGACGCTTTTGTTTTCTCTGCCGCGGCAGAGAAAACTCTGCCGCGGCTGGGCGGGTCCGACCTCCCCCGCCCCTCCGGTGGGAGTCTCAGTCGTCGCCCGGGTGTGTCAAGGCGGGAAAGCGTGCCTTGACACACCCGGTCGCCGACTGAAGGGATGGCTGGGATGAGGGGCGGGGGAGGTCTGGTGACGTCGCTGGTCTCCTTGCGCTCCCGGCCGCCGGTCCGCAGGTGGCGATGTTGTGGCCGGCTTGCGCCTCCGGCCGTCGGTTCGCAGCGCTCCCATCCCGGCTTGCGCCCTCGGCCGCCGGTCCGCGGGAGGCGATGCCGTGGCCGGCTTGCGCCCCCGGCCGCCGGTCCGCAGCGCCCCGAGCCCGCCTAGCGCTCCCGCCCGCCGGTTCGCGACACCGGTGACCCCCGGGCCTACTCGCCCTCGATGACGTCCGGCTCCACACCCAGATACCCGGCCACCTGCTCCACCAGCACGTCGTGCACCAGTTCGGCCAGCTCCGACGGGTCCTTCGCCCGTGCCTCCAGCGGCCGCCGGTACAGCACGATCCGCGCCCGCGTCGGCAAGCCCGTCCGGTCCACCCCCGCCGGGACCAGCCTCGACAGCGGCACCGCTCCGTCGTGGAGCACCCCATCCGCCGGTGAGTGGCCGTTCTCGCGGATCTCCGGTACGTCGTCGACCGCCACGTCCAGTTTTGTCAGCTCGTGGCGCCAGCGGGCCTCGATCGGCTCCAGTGCGTCGAGCACCAGTGCGTCGAACCTCTCCGCGCGGCTCGCGGCGGCGGGCAGGGTTGCCGGATACAGCGTCCCGCGCAGGCCCCGGCCGTGCCGGTCCCGTCGCGAGCGCCGCCGCTGTCGGTAATCACGTGCCGTCGCCACGCCCGAAGTCTATGCGGTCCGCACGTCCCAGCGCGTGTCGCTCCTCCAGGCTTGCGGTGACGCGCTATCGTTTCGTTTCGTGCGGAGCGTACGGAAGTGTTCGCGTACTGGCTGTCTCGAGCCAGCTGTGGCCACGCTGACGTATGCGTACAGCGACTCCACCGCCGTCGTCGGCCCGCTGGCCACTGCCTCCGAGCCCCACTCGTACGACCTCTGCGAAGCCCACGCGCTGCGGCTGACCGTCCCCAAGGGCTGGGAAGTCGTCCGGCACGAAGGCGCCTTTGCCGCTCCGGACCCGTCGGCCGACGAACTGACCGCGCTGGCCGAGGCCGTGCGGGAGGCCGGGCGGTCCGACAAACCCGCTCCCGCGCCCGAGCCGGAGGGCCCGTCCGGGCGCCGCGGCCACCTGCGCGTCCTCCCCGGCCGCGCCTGAACGCGTAACCCACTCACCCCGCCGGTAGGCTTTCCGCGCGGCGCAGCGGGCGCCGGGACGACTATTCGCGGGGAGACGGCGTGCCAGACCTTTCGGGCATCGTGAAGGCCTACGACATTCGCGGCGTGGTCGGCGAGCAGCTCGACGCGGACCTCGTCCGCGACTTCGGCGCCGCGTTCGCCCTGCTCATCAAGCCGGAAGCACCCTCGGTGGTGATCGGCCACGACATGCGTGACTCCTCGCCGGCCCTGGCGGCCGCGTTCGCCGAGGGCGTCACCTCGCAGGGCCTCGACGTGGTCAGCATCGGGCTGGCCAGCACCGACCAGCTGTACTTCGCCTCGGGCTCGCTGAACATGCCGGGCGCGATGTTCACCGCCAGCCACAACCCGGCCAAGTACAACGGCATCAAGATGTGCCGCGCGGGCGCGTCGCCGGTCGGGCAGGACACCGGGCTCGCCGAGATCCGCGACACCGTCGAGCAGGGCGTGCCCGGGTTCGAGGGCCAGCGCGGCTCGATCACCGAGCGGGACGTCCTCGCCGACTACGCCGCCTACCTGCGCAACCTCGTCGACCTGTCCGGCAGCCGGCCGCTGAAGATCGTGGTCGACGCCGGGAACGGCATGGGCGGGCACACCGTCCCGACCGTGTTCGAGGGGCTGCCGATCGACGTCGTGCCGATGTACTTCGAGCTCGACGGCACCTTCCCGAACCACGAGGCCAACCCGCTCGACCCGGCGAACATCGTCGACCTGCAGGCGAAGGTCCGCGAGGTCGGCGCCGACGCCGGCGTGGCCTTCGACGGCGACGCCGACCGCTGCTTCATCGTCGACGAGCGCGGCGAGCCGGTTTCGCCGAGCGCGATCACCGCGCTGGTCGCCGTCCGCGAGCTGGCCAAGGACCCGGGCGGCACGATCATCCACAACCTGATCACGTCCAAGGGCGTGCCGGAGATCGTCGCCGAGCACGGCGGCAAGCCGGTCCGCACCCGCGTCGGGCACTCGTTCATCAAGGCCGAGATGGCCAAGACCGGCGCCATCTTCGGCGGCGAGCACTCCGCGCACTACTACTTCCGCGACTTCTGGCGCGCCGACACCGGCATGCTGGCGGCGCTGCACGTCCTCGCCGCGCTCGGCGAGCAGACCGGCCCGCTGAGCGACCTGACCAGCGCGTACTCCCGCTACGCGGCCTCCGGGGAGATCAACTCCACGGTCGACGACCAGGTCGCGAAGATGATGGCGGTCAAGGACACCTTCGGCACCCGCTCCGGCGTCGAGATCGACGAGCTGGACGGCCTGACCGTGCAGCTGCCGGGCGGCGCCTGGTTCAACCTGCGCCCGTCGAACACCGAACCGCTGCTCCGGCTGAACGTCGAGGCCGCGAACGCCGAAGCCGTGCAGGGGCTGGTGGACGAAGTACTCGCGATCATCCGCAACTGACCGTCCACGGTGAAGGGCGGCCGCGGGGCCGAACTGTGTCCTTGAAGTGCCCTTCACCACACCTTCTCGCGTGGTATGGAGGAACCATGGCCATCACGCTCGACGCCCAGCTCCTCGAGATCCTGGCGTGCCCGTCGCCCGATCACGCCCCGCTCCGGCCGGGCGCCCCGGACGACCCCGAGGCCGACGCGCTGACGTGCACGGAGTGCGGCCGGGTGTACCCGGTCCGTGACGGCATCCCGGTGCTGCTGCTCGACGAAGCGACCCTGCCGGGTGACAGCGGAAATTCCGATGCCGACAGTGCTTGACGACTCATTGCTCGACGACCCCGCGCGCCTGGCCGAGGCCGACAGCGCGGGGTTGCTCCGGGCTGCCGCGATGGCGGGCGCCCAGGTGCGGGCGACCGCCGAGCTCGCCGCGGAACTGGAGCTGTCCGAGCGGCTCGACATGGGCCGCCCGCGCGCCGTCGTGCTGATCGACCGGCCGGGGGTGAGCCGCACGCTCACGCGGCTGCTGGCCGCCCTGCTGGCGCCCTCGTGCCCGGTTCCGGTGGTCACCGCCGAGGTGGTGCCGAGCTGGATCGGCGCCCTCGACGTCGTGTTCGCGCACACCGACGACCCGGGTGACCGGGAACTCGCCGCGTCGCTGGAGCGCGCCGCCCGCTACGGCGCCTCGGTGGTGCTTTCGGCGCCGTCGGAAGGCCCGGTGGCGGCCGCCGTGGCCGGCAAGGGCATCCTGCTGGCGCCGCGGATCCCGGTGCCGCCGGAGCTGGCGTTCCCACGCGGCCTGGCCGCCGGGCTGCTCACCGCGAACGCGCTGGGCCTGCTGATCTCCGACGTCCAGGTGCTGGCCGACCAGCTGGACCTCGAAGCCGAGAAGGACTACCTGGCCCGGGAGTCGTTCGCGAACCCGGCCAAGGCGCTGGCGCTGCGCGTCGCCGACCGCGTGCCCCTGCTGTGGGGGCTGGACCCGGTCGCGGTCGCCGTCGGCGAACACGCTGCGCACGCATTCGCCGCCCACGCGGCCACGGTGTGCGACGTCGAGGACTATCGTCAGGCCCTGGCGCGCCCCGCATTGCGGCGGGCGGCGCAATCAGGTGGCGCGGAGCGTGACATCTTCGCTGATCCGGACGATCCCTCTGGTGACATCCCCACCCGGGTGCTGCTGCTCTCGGTGCGGACCGGTCCGGCTACGGACGCGGCGCGCTACCAGGCCGAGGATCTGCTGCCGGGTGCGGACGTCATCGCGCCGGCCGAGGAGATCGAGGCCGACGAAATCGTGCGGGCCGCGGTGCTGGCACTGCGGTTCGAACTGGCGGCGGTCTATCTCGGGCTGGCGGCGGGCAGCATCGGCGGCGCGGGTCGCTTCGCGCCCGCGACGGCGTGAGAGCCGCCTAGCACCGGCGTGGCCGGTGCCGAAGGAGTGGAGTTGAGGTGACAGTGGAGCTGCTGCGCAATGCGGTGCGGCCCTACGCCTGGGGATCGCGGACGGCGATCCCCGAGCTGCTGGGCCGTCCGGTACCCGCGCCGCACCCCGAGGCCGAGCTGTGGATGGGTGCCCACCCGGGTGACCCGTCGCACGTCATCGGCCCCGACGGGACCGAGCGGAGCCTGCTCGAGCTGGTGGACGCCGACCCGGTGACCCAGCTCGGCGAGCGCTGCGCGAAGCGGTGGGGCGGGCGGCTCCCGTTCCTGTTGAAGATCCTCGCGGCGGAGGAGCCGCTGTCGATGCAGGCGCACCCGTCGGCGGCCCAGGCCGCGGAGGGGCACGCCCGCGAGGAGCAGCTCGGGATTCCGAGGGACGCGGCGAACCGCAACTACCCGGATCCGACGGCGAAGCCGGAGCTGGTCTGCGCGCTGACGGAGTTCCACGCGCTGGCCGGGTTCCGGGCGCCGGACCGGACGGTGAAGCTGCTGAAGGCGATCGAGACGCCGGGACTGGCGAAGTACACCGGGCTGCTGGAGGCCCAGCCGGACCCGTCCGGGCTGCGTGCGCTGTTCACGACGTGGATCACGCTGCCGCAGGCGTCGCTGGATTCGCTGCTGCCGGAGGTGCTCGACGCGTGCGTCCGGCACGTCCAGGAGCACGGCGAGTTCGCGGTCGAGTGCCGGACGATCCTGGAGCTGGGCGAGGCCCACCCGCGCGACGCCGGCGTGCTGGCGGCGTTGCTGCTGAACCGCTTGACGCTGCGCGCGGGCGAGGCGATCTACCTGCCGGCGGGCAACCTGCACCTGTACCTCCACGGGACGGCCGTGGAGATCCTGGCGAACTCGGACAACATCCTGCGGTGTGGTCTGACGCCGAAGCACGTGGACGTCCCGGAGCTGCTGCGCGTGGTGGATTTCGCGTGCGGCGAGATGCCGGTCCAGTGCGGCGACGTGGGTGGCCGGATGGCGGTGTACCGCACGGACGCACCGGAGTTCGAGCTGTCCCGCGTGGAGTGGCCGGCCGGCCAGGACGACGAGATTTCGGTCGACAGCGTCGGCCCCCAGATCCTGCTGTGCACGGCGGGAGCCCTGCTGGTGACGGCGGACGACGGCGAGAAGGTCGAGCTGAGGCGGGGCCAGTCGGTCTGGCTCCCGGCGGCGGACCCACCGGTCCGGATCCGCGCGACGGGCGGAGAGCGAGCCCAGCTCTTCCGCGCGACGGCGGGCACCTGCGAGGACTGACCCACGTTCGAGGCTGGCCTTTCTGTGTGCGTTCCGTGTGGCGGCCTCCGCCACGATCAACACCAAGGGGGGACCCTGGTGCGCTGATGCGCGCCGCCGGGTCCGCTGGGGGTGGCGCCGGTCGGATACGCCCGGCGTCCGTGGGCTGAAGGTGGTGCCGCGAGGGGGCGGCACCACTTCGGCGGCCCACCTGGCTGGGGGAGGGTGCTGCGAGGGGACGGCCACCCCGGCAGGGGGTCGAGGGGAGCGGCCGCCCGCCAGGAGGCCACCCCCGGCAGGCCGCGGCGAGACGGGTGGTGCGGTGAGGGGGCAGCACCACCCCGTCTCGCCCGTGGCAGCCCGTCAGGTCGGCTCGGCGAGAAGGCGGGCCGGGTCCAGCCAGGCCGCGCCGCTAAGCCGGCTCGGTCAGGGCCAACAGCGCTCGCCTCAAGGCGGCCGCGCTGGCGTCGCGGGGGTTCAGGAGCTCCGCCGCCTCCGTTGCCGCCTCGGCTGCCGCCAGTGCATCCCCGGTCGCCAAGTACGCCCGGTGCAGCACCAGCCACGTCAGGCCCGTTGCCGCCCTTCCGCCCATCTCGCGGAACTCGTCCAAGCACGCTCGCAGCACCGGGATTGCCTGCGCCGCCCGTCCCTCGCCGATCCAAGCCGCCGCCAGGGCTCGGGTGCACGACAGCTCCCTCGGCCTCTCGTCCAGCTCTCGCGCCAGCTCGCGGGCCTCCTCGAACGCCGCCGTTGCGTTGTCCCGCAGTCCGGTTGCCGCCGAGATTGCGCCGTGTGTGCGCAACGACTTCGCCAGTGCCGAACGCGCCATCGTTCCGCGCAGCAGCTCCACCGACTCCGCGATCGCCGCCAGCGCGCCCGCGTCGTCGCCCGTCAGCAGCGATGACCACGCGAACCCGTGCAGGGCCTCGCCGATCACCCGGGCGTCGCCGGACGAACGAGCCGCCGCCAGCGCCGCTCGGTCGACCTCGTGGGCGTCGGAAATCCGGCCCAGCCGCAGCAACGCCGCCGACTCCGCCGCCCGGACCCAGCCGAGTTCGGCCGCGGAACCGTCCACTGTGAACAGTTCGTGGGCGTGGGCCGCCGTCTCCAGGGCCTCCTCCGCGCGGCCCAAGCCGATCAAGCAGTGCGCCAGGTTCGCCGACACCCATGCGTGCGTACGGCGATCGCCCGCGGACTCCAGCTCCTTGGCGCACGCCCGGTAACGGACCGCCGCCTCCTCGTACTCGCCGCGCGCGTGCCGCAGCAGGGTCAGCGTCGCCTCCGCCACCGTTGCCAGCGGGGGATCCGCGGCCGACACCGACTCGTACGCCGCGCGCATGTCGGCGTACTGGCCGTGCAGGTACAGGTAGACGCCGAGGCGGTCGAGCAGCAGCAGGGCGTCCCGCGGGCCGAGCGTGCCGATCAGCAGCACCAGGTTCGCGCGCTCGGCGGCGAACCAGTCGTCCGGACGCGCCAGCAGCCGCTCCACCAGCGAATCCGGCAACGGCTGTGCGGGCGGCCCGGGAGCCGGGGGCGGCATCGGCACCGTGCGCGGCAACCGGGCCGCCGCCTCGTCGGCGAGCGCGAGCGTGGCCGCCAGCACCGTGCGGAGACCTTCGCTGGGCGCCGGGTCGTCGAGCTCCGCCGCGTACAGCCGGACGAGGTCGTGCATCCGGTAACGACCCTCGCCCGTCCGGTCCGCTCCGCGCGCCTCCAGCAGGCTTGCCTCGACGAGCTCTTCGACGGCCTCGTCCGGGTCGTCGACCAGGGTGGTGACCGCCCATGCCGGCAGGTCGGCGAGGCGGCAGCGCCCGAGCAGCCGGAACGCTCGCTGCGCAGGCGGCCGCAAAGCCTCGTAGCTCAGCGCGATGCTGCTCCGGACGGCGAGATCGCTCACGGTCAGCTCGTCGAGCCTGCGGACCTCGTCCTCCAGCCGGCCGGCCAGCTCGCCGAGCCGCAGGTGCGGGCGGATGGCCAGCCTGCTGCCCGCGATCCGCAGCGCCAGCGGCAGTCGCGCGCACGCGGTGATGATCCGCTCGGCCTCGGCACGCTCCCGGTCCACCCGCGCCCCGGCCAGGCGGTGCAGCAGCTCGGCGGCGTCCGCGCCGGACAGGGGGCCGAGGGGCAGCCGGTGGGCGCCGGCCAGCCCGCTCAGCCGCCGCCGGCTCGTCACGAGCACCGCGCAGCCCGGCGTGCCCGGCAGCAGCGTGCGGACGTGCTCGGGGTCGACGGCGTCGTCGAGCACCACCAGCACCCGCCGATCGGTGAGCCGGCCGCGGAACACCGCCGCGCGCGCCCGGACGTCGTCCGGCACCGCCGGGCCGGGGACGCCCAGCGCGCGCAGCAGGTCGGCCAGCACCTCCCCGATGTCCCGCCCCGCCAGCGGTACGTACAGCTGGCCGTCCGGGAACCGCGCGCGCAGCCGATGCGCGGCCCGCACGGCGAGGGTGCTCTTGCCCGCTCCCGGCTCGCCGCTGAGCACCGCGACCGGGACACCGATGCCGGATCCGAGCACACCGGTCAGCTCCGCCAGCTCGGTGTCGCGGCCGGTGAAGTCCCCGATGTCCGGCGGGAGCTGGCACACCGGCCACACCGCGGGCGGCAGCCGCGGCACCGGGTCCTCGCCGCGCAGGACGGCCGCGTGCACCCGGCGGGCCTCCGCGCCGGGCTCGACGCCGAGTTCCTCGATCAGCGTGGTCCGCAGCCGCCGGTAGACCTCCAGCGCGCTGCCCTGCTGGCCGGCCCGGTGCAGCGCGATCATCAGCTGCGCGGCCAGCCGTTCGCGCAGCGGGTGCTCGGTGATCATGGCCTGCAGTTCGCCGGTGAGCTCGCCGTGCCGCCCGGCGGTCAGCTCCGCGTCGACGCAGTCCTCGAACACGGCCAGCCGCTCGGACTCCAGCCGGGCGATGTCGGCGTCGAGCCGCGGCACGTGCAGCCCGGCCAGCACCGGCCCCCGCCACAGCGCGAGCGCCCGCCGGTAGTGCCCGGCGGCGGCCACCGGATCCGCGGCGCGCCGCCCCTCGGCGACGGCGGACCGGAAGACGAGCAGGTCGAGCTCCGCCGGCTCGACGTCCAGCCGGTAGCCGGCCGGGCCGTGCTCGACGCGCAGGCCCTCGATCCGCTCGCGCAGCCGCGAGAGGTAGGTGTGCAGGTTGGACGTGTACGACTTGGGCGGCCCATCCGGCCACAGCGCCTCGACGAGCACGTCGACGGGGACCGGCCGCCCGGCGTTGAGCAGCAGCACGGCCAGCAGCGTGCGCTGCCGCTCACCGCGCAGGACCGCCCACCGGCCCGGCGGGCTTTCCACGGCGAGCGGACCGAGCACGGCGAAGTGCGCCATGTCACCTTCCCGGGTGAGGCCGACAGGAAAACCCACGGTAGCGAAGGGGTACGACAGAACCGGCGGCCGCGGTGCCCGGCGATCGGAGCCCGGCCGAGCGGATTGGCGCCGGGCTGGGCGAACGCGCAGCGAGAATCCGGCCCGACGGCGGCCGACCGGCGCGCTTGGCATCGCTCGACGCGCCGGCCGAAGTGGCCCGGGCCCGGGTGGCCGCTGGTAGACACGATCGTCGGGTTTCGGAGCCGAAATCTGAAGGAGCTGCGGCCGCTGGCCGAGGATCGGTACGAGCGCTATCCGAAGGAACGCCAGGCAAAGGAGGGCCGACCATGACGGGCTACACGCGTTGGAAGGATGTCCGCGCGACGCATGTCGAGCGAGCCGGCGGCGAGGAAGCGGTCGAGGCGGGCAAGCAGGAGCTGCTCGCCGTGGTCCAAGGCCATCGCCTCGCCGAGATCCGCCGGGGTCGCGGCCTGACCCAGCAACAGCTGGCCGAGCGGATGGGCGTCACCAAGGGCCGGGTGTCCCAGATCGAACAGGGCAAGATCTCCGGCCTGGAGGTACTCGCCCGCTATGCCGTTGCTTTGGGCGGGCGCCTGCACCAGGCGATCTACTTCGAGGACGGTGACATCGCCGCCATCGCCTGAGCGATTCTCCGGCCGGTGACGACCGGACGGGACCGGCCCCATTAGGCTCCACCCGGACATTTCAGGACCTACCAGGGGAGCGGTCGTGTCAGCTGGAGGCGGAACCAAGGCGATCCTCGCGGCACTCGGGGCGAACGCCGGGATCGCGGCGGCGAAGTTCGTCGGCTTCCTCGTCACGGGGTCGTCGTCGATGCTGGCCGAGTCCGTGCACTCGCTGGCCGACACCACGAACCAGGGCCTGCTGCTGCTCGGCCAGAAGACGTCGAAGCGGGAAGCGGACAAGGAGCACCCGTTCGGCTACGGCCGCGACCGGTACTTCTACTCCTTCATCGTCGCGCTGATGCTCTTCACGCTCGGCTCGGCTTTCGCGATCTACGAAGGCATCCACAAGATCGGCCACCCGGAGCCGCTCGAATCGCCGATCGTCGCCGTGATCATCCTGGTGGTCGCGGTCGCCCTGGAGGGCTACAGCTTCTACACCGCCGTCGGCGAGTCGAAGAAGATCAAGGGCGACGCGAGCTGGTGGGGCTTCATCCGCCAGGCCAAGGAGCCCGAGCTGCCGGTCGTGCTGCTCGAGGACGCCGGCGCGCTGCTCGGCCTGGTCTTCGCGCTGCTGGGTGTCGGGCTCTCGGTCGTCACCGGCGACCCGGTCTGGGACGGCGTCGGCACCCTGGCGATCGGCGCGCTGCTCGGCGTCATCGCGATCATCCTGATCATCGAGATGAAGAGCCTGCTCATCGGCGAAGGCGCCAACGAGGGCGTCCTCGCGACGATCGTCGACGAGCTCGCCGCGGGCAAGGTCGAGCGCGTCATCCACATCCGCACCCAGTATCTGGGCCCGGACGAGCTGCTCGTCGCGGCGAAGCTGGCGCTGGTGCCGGGGCTCGACACGGCCGAGGTGGCGACGGCCATCGACGACGCCGAGGCCCGCGTCCGCGCCAAGGTGCCGGTGGCCAAGCTGATCTACCTCGAACCGGACCTCGACCGCAGTCTTGCGCGGTAGCCGGATCAGTCTTCGGCGAGCCGTCACGCACCTGACCCGATAGGGTGACCTACTGCGATACATGCAGGCCAGCCGCAGGAGGTCAACGGTGCCCGGAACGGGATTGTGGCGCACTAAATCGATCGAACAGTCCATTGCGGACACCGACGAGCCGGACACCAAGCTCCGGCGGAACCTGAGCGCGTGGGACCTCACGGTCTTCGGCGTCGCCGTGGTCATCGGTGCCGGCATCTTCACGCTGACCGCGCGGACGGCGGGTGACTACGCCGGGCCCTCGGTGTCGCTGGCCTTCGTCTTCGCGGCGATCGCCTGCGCGCTGGCGGCGTTGTGCTACGCCGAGTTCGCCTCGACCGTGCCGGTCGCGGGCAGCGCGTACACGTTCTCCTACGCCACCTTCGGCGAGTTCATGGCGTGGATCATCGGCTGGGACCTGATCCTCGAGCTCGCCGTCGGCGCCGCCGCGGTGTCCAAGGGCTGGTCGGTGTACCTCGAGACGGTGCTCGGCTACCTCTTCGGCAAGGGCACGAAGACGACGTTCGACATCGGTAGCGTCACCGTCGACTGGGGTGCGCTGCTCGTCGTGGCGATCCTGACGGTCCTGCTGGCGGTCGGGACGAAGCTGTCCTCGCGGGTCTCGATGGTGATCACCGGGATCAAGGTCGCCGTGGTGCTGTTCGTGATCATCCTCGGCCTCTTCTACATCAAGGGCGCCAACTACACGCCGTACATCCCGCCGGGCGAGACCGGCGGGGCCGGCCAGACCGGGGTCGACCAGTCGCTGTTCTCCCTGATCGCGGGCGGCGCGAGCAGCTCGTTCGGCGTCTTCGGCCTGCTGGCCGGCGCTTCGCTGGTGTTCTTCGCCTTCATCGGCTTCGACATCGTCGCGACCACCGCGGAGGAGACCCGGAACCCGCAGAAGGCCGTGCCGCGCGGGATCATGGGCTCGCTGGCCATCGTGACCGTCCTGTACGTCGCGGTGTCGCTGGTGGTCGTCGGCATGACGTCGTACAAGGACCTCGCGACCAAGGCGGGCGACGGCAGCCACAAGACCCTCGCGACGGCGTTCTCCGCGAACGGCGTCGACTGGGCCGCCAACATCATTTCCTTCGGCGCGCTGGCCGGCCTGACCACCGTCGTCATGGTGCTCATGCTGGGCCAGGTCCGGATCATCTTCGCGATGTCCCGGGACGGCCTGATGCCGCGCGGCCTGGCGAAGACCGGTGAACACGGCACGCCGAAGCGCGCGACGCTCATCGTCGGCGGGCTGGTCGCGCTCGCGGCCGGGTTCTTCCCGGCGGACAAGCTCGAAGAAATGGTGAACGTCGGCACGCTCTTCGCGTTCGTGCTCGTCTCGGCCGGGGTGCTGGTGCTGCGCCGGACGCGGCCGGAGCTGCCCCGGGCGTTCAAGGTGCCGCTGGTGCCGCTGATCCCGATCCTGGCCATCCTCGCCTGCCTGTGGCTGATGCTGAACCTGACCGTGCTGACCTGGCTGCGGTTCATCGCCTGGATGGTGGTCGGGGTGCTGCTCTACTTCGGCTACAGCCGCCGGCATTCGCTGCTCGGCAAGCGGCAGGCCGAAGGGCTCGACGAACCCGTGAAGGCACCCGAAGCCTGACTTGCGCAGAAAAAGCCCCGCCCTCCTGGACGCCCAGGTCGGCGGGGCTTTTTGCATTTGGTTGCGTTATGCGAGGTTACGACTTGATCAAGACGATCTTGCGATTTGTGCGCAAAGGGGGACCCCGTGTAAGCGGGTGCGTGACGTGCGATACCTTTCGATCCTTCGTGTGCCACTGACGGGTGAATTACAGCCGCGTGATTCCCACGCGCAGTGGCATGCGGTCCCCCGATTTTGCCGTTCCTCCCCCGTTCGGTACTGGAGAACTCATGCGCAGACGTTCCTTCCGCGGCGCCGTTGCGGTCATGGCGCTCACCACCGCCGCCCTGATCGGGACCGCCGGTTCCGCTCTCGCCTGCTACAGCGACGACAACCGTCCCCACCCGACGCCGGGCAAGCCGACCCCGTGCGCCGGTGGCAAGGTCCTCGACCAGAAGGACGTTGTCTTCGAGCTGACGAAGAACAACACCCGGCTGAACATCAAGTCGGTCAACGAGGGCGTCACCGTCACCCGCATCGTCGTGGTCGGCGGCGACGACGGCTTCAACGACTACACGCCGGGCAAGAAGCTCGACAAGAACGCCCCGTGGAACGACCTTCGTGCGCCGTTCAACTACAACGGCAGCCAGCCGAAGATCGACAAGTGGTTCCTGTGCGGCTCGAAGACCACCAAGCCGACCCAGCCCACGACCCCGACGACCAAGCCGACCCGGCCGGCGCCGTCGACCGAGACCACGAAGCCGAGCACCCCGGCGACCTCGGACACCTCGGTGTCGCCGACCAGCTCCACCGCTCCGGCCGTCGTCCCGGCGGGCAACGAGTCGGGCACCGGTGGCGGCCTGGCCAACACCGGTTTCGACAACAGCTGGCTGATCTGGGTCGGCGCGCTGCTGCTCGCCGCCGGTGGTGGCCTGCTCGCGCTGCTGAAGTTCCGCCGCAAGGCTTCCGAGTGAAGCTGAGCTAGTCCCCGGTCGAAGGCCCCTCGCTCCGCGCGCGAGGGGCCTTCACCGTTTCGGGGGGAAGTCCCCGAACAGCGAGCCCTGCTCGCCCCAGGACGGCTTGCCGAGGCCGGCGGCCATCGCGACGGCGTGGTCCCATTCGGCGTCCACCACGTAGTCCTGGTGCTTGAGCACCCCCGGCGCCCAGCGGTGCCGCCCGGTCGGGCCGCGCAGCGGGTCCGGCAGCCAGTGGTCGCCGCCGAGGATCAGGACGCCGGTCCCGTCGGCCGTCGCCGAGACCGGGCCGAAGCCGCCCTCCGGGAGGAACCCGACGCCGTGCAGCCGACGGTCGGCGACCGAGTGCCGCCAGGTCGTCACGCCGCCGCCGAAGATGTCGGTGCCGCGGCACAGGGCCCGCCAGCGGCCGTCGAGGTCGGCGAAGAGCCGCTCCAGCGCTTCCTGCGGCAGCAACGCGGGGAAGGCGCGCTGGTAGCCCCACTGCAACGGCGAGCCGGCGGTCAGGACGCCGACGCGTTCGAGGTCCGCCTCCGGCAGCTCGGCCGCCAGCCGGGCGGCGGCCATGATCGTGAGCAGGCTGCCGAGGTTGTAGCCGGACAGCACCACGCGCGTGCCGGGTTCGGCGAGGTGTTCGCGGGCCCGGGCGGCCAGTTCCGGCACGACCTTCAGCGCGTAGCAGGGCGGGACCGTCGGGTGTGCGGCCCGCGGCCAGAAGCAGACCAGGTCGGCCAGCGCGCCGAGGTGACGGCTGCGCTGCGGCGTGCGCGCGGCTGTGTAGACCACGCGCAGCAGGCCCGCGGCCAGCGCGCCGAGCGCGACCACGCCGATTGCGGACAGCGGCTTGAACCAGCCCGGGACCAGGCCGAACCCGAACCGCAGCACCAGCAGGGCCGCGCCGCCCGCGGACATCGCGCTCGCGACGGCCAGCGCCAGGTGGTGCAGGTGCCGCCGTTCCCACGCCGACCGCGCCCAGGCCGCCGCGGCCTGCCCCTCCTGCCGCTCGTCGTGCTCCATCAGCGCCACGATCTCGGGGATGCCCCGCCGCAGCCGCCGCAGCGGGACGGCGACCGCGAAGCCCGCTACGCCGAGCACCGCGGCCAGCGCCAGCCCCGCGCCCCACAGGACGGTGACCAGCAGGTACGTGTCCGGCACCTTCAGATGCTCCGCCCCGGACAGGCGCCGGAGCGCCTCGGCGAGCCCGGCCCCGAAGCCGCCGCCGAGCAGGCCGGCCAGCGCGAGCACCGGTGCGGCCGCCCAGCCGCCCATCCACGGCCGCAGCCGCTGCGGCTTGTGCTTCCAGCCGGGCCGGGCCAGCAGCGCCGCCGGGGCGAGGAACAGCGCGAACAGCACGGTGACGGCGACCAGGGCCGCGCCGAGGCCTTCGACGACGCCGTTCGTGCCGGGCAGCGGGCCCGTACCCGGCCTGAGCCGCACGGCGGCGACCACGACCAGCAGCGTCGCGAAGGCGAGCACGCCGGGCCGGGCGAACCGGCCGGTGTCGACGCCGATCGCGGCGGCGACGACGGTGGCGAGCACCACGGCGAGGGTGACGATCCAGACGACGAGGCCGACGCTGTCGCCCGGCACGCGGAACGGCCCGCCGAGCAGCAGCAGCGCGACCGAGGCCAGCGCCGCGACGGTGTGCAGGCAGCGCAGCGCCGGCGTCTCCGGGTCGGCGCGCATCCGCAACGGGCCGCCGGTGAGGTCGCCGTCGGCGTGCACCGCCCAGGTCGCGCTGGAAATCCGGTGCAGGACGAAGATCACGACCAGCAGCGGCAGGACGCCGACGGCGATCCGGGCGGCCGTCGTGCGGAGGACGTCCGGGACCACCGGCAGGCAGCCCGAGCCGGGCGCGAGGCACTGCGCGGCGAAGAGGTCGAGCGCGATCGCGGCGAGCTGGCCCATCAGCAGCATCGTCAGCAGCAGGGCACCCACGCGCAGCAGGCCGCGGCAGACGGCGCCGAGGACGCGCGCGAGACGGCTGTCCGTCGGGACCGGCGGCAGCATCCAGAAGGCGACGTTGGCCAGGGAGAACGGGAACAGCAGGGCCCAGGTGGCCTTCGCCGCGCCACCCGACGTCATGCCGTGCCAGAGGTAACCCTCGAGGGTCCGCGGGATCGACCGGCCCAGCGCGGGCAGCACCGGCCCGGGTGCCGGGCGGCGCAGCCGGTCGGCCGGGCGGATCACCCGGCCCAGGCCGTCGCCGGCGACGTCGACGGTCGCCACCGCGTCGAGCAGCGTCTCCCCGCTGGTGCCCACGAGCCCGGCGACGCGGATTTCCACGACGCGGGTGTCCGGGCCGGGCATGGGCACGGTAAGGGCCTCCTAACAGTTCCAGTGACAGTCGAGCGGACAACGGTAGTGTTCGGGTGTCATCGAGTCTTGGAGGAATCGCCACTATGACCCCCGAAAGCGTTGCCAAGCGGCACGAGACCCGCAACGGCATCGAGTTCGCCGTCGCCGACCTCGAAGCCGCCGAGTTCGGCCGCAAGGAGATCCGCCTCGCCGAGCACGAGATGCCGGGCCTGATGGCGCTGCGGCGCGAATACGCGGAGGTCTACCCGCTGCGCGGGGCACGCGTCTCGGGCTCGCTGCACATGACCGTGCAGACCGCGGTGCTGATCGAGACGCTGGTGGCGCTGGGTGCCGAGGTGCGCTGGGCCTCCTGCAACATCTTCTCGACGCAGGACCACGCGGCCGCGGCAGTCGTCGTCGGCCCGCACGGCACGACCGAGGAGCCCAAGGGCGTCCCGGTGTTCGCGTGGAAGGGCGAGTCGCTCGAGGAGTACTGGTGGTGCACCGAGCGGATGCTCACCTGGGACGGCGAGGGCCCGAACATGATCCTCGACGACGGCGGTGACGCCACGATGCTGGTGCACAAGGGCACCGAGTTCGAGAAGACGGGTGTCGTGCCGACCCCGGACGAGAACACCTCGGACGAGTTCCGCGTGTTCCTCGAGCTGCTGCGCACCTCGGTCGCTGCCGACACGGGCAAGTGGACGAAGATCGGCGAAGGCGTCCGCGGCGTCACCGAGGAGACGACGACCGGCGTCCTGCGGCTGTACCAGCTGGCGGCGGCGGGCGAGCTGCTGTTCCCGGCGATCAACGTCAACGACGCGGTGACGAAGTCGAAGTTCGACAACCGCTACGGCATCCGCCACAGCCTGATCGACGGCATCAACCGCGGCACCGACGTCCTGATCGGCGGCAAGGTCGCGGTGGTCTGCGGCTATGGCGACGTCGGCAAGGGCGCGGCGGAGTCCCTGCGCGGCCAGGGCGCCCGTGTGATCGTGACGGAGATCGACCCGATCTGCGCGCTGCAGGCGGCGATGGACGGCTACCAGGTCCGCACCCTGGAGAACGCCCTGCCCGAGGCCGACATCGTGATCACGACGACCGGCAACAAGGACGTCGTGCTGGTCGAGCACATGGCGAAGATGAAGCACCAGGCGATCCTGGGCAACATCGGCCACTTCGACAACGAGCTCGACATGGCCGGGCTGGCGCGCTACCCGGGCATCCGCCGCATCAACATCAAGCCGCAGGTCGACGAGTGGGTGTTCCCGAACGGCAACACGATCATCGTGCTGTCCGAAGGACGCCTGCTGAACCTGGGCAACGCGACCGGGCACCCGTCGTTCGTGATGTCGAACAGCTTCTCGAACCAGGTGATCGCGCAGATCGAGCTGTTCACCAAGCACGAGGAGTACGACAAGGAGGTCTTCCGGCTGCCGAAGAAGCTCGACGAGAAGGTCGCGAAGATCCACCTCCAGGCGCTCGGCGGGGAGCTGACGAAGCTGACCAAGGAGCAGGCGGAGTACATCGACGTGGACGTCGAAGGGCCGTTCAAGCCGGAGCACTACCGGTACTGAGGTCTCGGCCGGCCGGGGCCGCCTCGAAAGTGTTCGGGGCGGCCCTTCCGTTCTGCGGGCTCCGAGGGGTTGTGATGGTCGATCTGATGGCCGGCATCGCCGTGCTCGACTACGAGCGGGCGCTGGCCTGGTACGAGAAACTCTTCGGGGCACCGCCGACGTACGTGGTGAGCGCGACCGAAGCGCTGTGGGAGGTCACCGAGCACGGCGCCGTCTTCATCGAGCGCCGTCCGGAGCGAGCCACCGGGCACGCCATGCACGTCCTGTTCGTCGGCGACCTCGACGAGCGCGTCGCGGCGATCTCCGAGCGGGGCATCGAGCCGGTGGGCCGGGAGACGTACGAGAACGGCGTCCGCAAGGTGCGTTACGTCGACCCCGAGGGAAACGAGATCGGCATCGGCGGCGGCCCGGCGTAGGCTGGGGCCGTTCTTGGCTTCACGAACCTCACGGCCCGGTGGGTAGTCCGGGCGGTCCGCTCCGGGCTCGTTGTCCCGTCCAGGGAAACCGGTGACGCCAGGCTGATCCGTCACGCCTGGAGGTTTCCCGATGAGCGGGGTGTTCACGCTGTACCACGACGGCCGGTTCTGGGTCGGCGTCTACGAGATCCACGAAGACGGCCAGGTCCGGGCCGCGCGCCACCTCTTCGGCAGCGAGCCGACCAACGCCGAGCTGGCGGCGTTCGCCGCCGGCCGCGACTTCGCCCGCCTGGCCGACGAAGCCCGCGCGGCCCCACCGGTGCCCGCCGAGCAGCGGCCGACGGCCCGGCTCAACGCCAAGCGCCTCGCGAAGCTGGCGAAGAAGGCCCAGGAAGACGAGGGAATCGGCACGGCCGCCCAGCGCGCCCTCCGCGACGCGGTCACCCAGCACGCGGCCGAGAACAAAGCGGCCCGCAAACGCCGCGCGGCCGCCGACGCCACCCGCCGCCGAACCCTGGCCCGCGCCAAGGCCCGCGCCAAACACCGCGGCCACTAGCGAGATGCCTCGCCAATCACGCGAGATGCGCTTCCAGACACGCGAGGTACGCCGCCAATCACGCGAGTGACGCGCCCAATCACGCGAGTGACGCGCTCAATCACGCGAGGTACGCGCTCAATCACGCGAGGTACGCGCCCGATCACGCGAGTGACGCGCCCGATCACGCGAGCCGACTCGGCAGGTAAGCGACCCGGCCGTGCTCAGGCGGGCATCACACGTGACCAGCGGGGCATCACGCGTGACTGGAGCGGCATCTTGCGTGATTGGCGGGGCATCGAGCCGTGCGGCTCAGTTCCACTCGACGGCGACGCCGGCCAGGCCCGGCCCGGCGTCGCTGAAGAACGCGCTGCTCACCCCGCCCATGTCGCACGCCAGTTCCTCCGCGACCACCGGGAGGGCGTCGTCGCGCGCGCGGACCTGGCGGGTGCAGCGGGCCGGCAGGGCGTTCCGGTCGAACCGGAGCTGGACCAGGTAACTCGCGCACCGGTCGCGCAGCATCCGGTAGTACCCCGGCGAGGCCGACCCGGAGTCGTCCCGGACCTCGAAGCAGAACACGTGGATGTCGCCCTCGGCGAGCTTGCGGTCGAACAGCAGCTCCGTCGCCATCGTGTCCGCGTCCGGGTTGCGGCGCATCCGCCCCACCCGGCAGCCCTCGTCCGTGATCAGCTCGACGTCGTCGATGCGGCAGCCCGGGTCGCCGTTGTAGACCGTCAGGTACCGGTCCGGCCCGTGACGGCGTGCGCGCGTCACCAGCCGCGTCCGCAGGCTGACCTGGCGGTGTTCCGCGTCGAACGTGATCGTGTCGTGGACCGACAGCAGCTCGAGGTCCGCGTTGTAGTGGTTCGACGACGGGTACGCGCCCAGTTCGGCCAGCAGGTCCTCGACGATCGAGCCCATGTCGCCGGACCGCAGGTCGTGGAACGACGCCGCCGGCTGGTGGCCGCGGCGGACCAGGCGGGGCCCGATCAGCACCACCAGGGCGTCCGCCGGCAGCTGGAGGACCGATTCCAGGGCCCGGACCGCGGGCAGCGCCTTCGGCACCTCGGGCTGACGCAGCCCGCGTTGCCAGTAACTCAGCGTCGACTGTCCGATTTGGACGCCGCGCAGCGCCAGGTGGGCGCGCAGCCGGGCCAGCGAGAGCCCGCGATAGGCGATCGCCAGCCGCAACGCGTGGTGGAACTCGCCCGTGCGGAGCGCTTCGGTCAGCTCTTTGGGCAGTTCGGCGACCGATGCCCGGGTCGTGCGGGCGCCATCGATGATCAGTGGGAGGTTCCCGTCTTGTGCCACCGCTCGTCCCTTCACCCGACCAGTGTGTGCGCTGGGCGTGAACACCGCGGAACGTTCACGGTAGCAGCGTAGAGTGGCCGTGCCGACCCCCGTTCAGGGTGGTTGGCCTCGTTGAGGTGAGCGTTCCGCGTTCCGGCTGTGCCCCGGAACGGTCCGTTCCTCCGGATGGCGTTCTTGCTCCTTGTGACCGCGTTGTTCACCGTTGTGACCACCGCTGGTTCGCCCACGTTCGAGCAGGAGGCCGTCCGTGCTGGTGAAGTCGAGCCAGGTCCACGCCGTACTGGCCGTGAGCCTGCTGTTGTGCCTGGTCGCCCCGCTGCAGGCCCAAGCAGCCGCGCCCGGAGTGCCGTCGACCTACCGGAACCAGATCGCCCTGCAGCTCCAGCAGAAGAACCAGTGGTGCTGGGCCGGCGCGGGCAACACCATCGCCGCCTACCACGGCGCGGTGGTCAGCCAGACGCGGTTCTGCCAGCTGGCCCACGGCGAGACCGGCGCCGACTGCGCGAACCTCCCCGGAACGCTCGCCGACCCGCAGCGCGCCTTCGCCCGGCTCGGCTTCGGCTCGCCGGGCCGCTACCTCGACCGGCGCATCTCCTACGCCGACGTCCGGACGCAGACCGCGGCGGACCGGCCGGTCGAGACCCGCGTCGGCTACCGCTCGGGCGGTGGCCACACGCACGTCCTCTACGGCTACGACACCCGCGGCGACTGGGTGTTCTGGGGCGACCCCGGCCCCGCCAAGCGCTACAACTGGTCGACCTACGGCTACTACACGCAGAACTCGTCGTTCACCTGGACGCACACGCTCACCGGGATCGCCCGATGAGCAGGCGGGCGCTCGTGCTCGCCGTGCTGACCGGCGCGGCGCTGCTGATGACGGCTCCGGTGTCAGGCGCGGCCCAGGCCGCCGTCATCAGCAGCGCCGACGCCTCCGCGGCGCACCGCGCGGCCGAGGGGTTCCAGGACGTCCTGGTCCGCTTCTTCGCCCAGGCCCCGGGAGCCCAAGGCCCGGTGAAGGTGCAGATCGCGCCGGACGCCTACGCCGTGTACGAGCTGTCGCCGGACTTCGTCGCGGGCAAGCCCGGCGCGACGCCGGGTGACTTCGCTTACTTCGCGATCCCCGCGCGCGCCTCGGACGGCCGGACGGCGACGCTCTGGTCGGTCCGCGGCGCGGACGGCGCCTGGCAGATCGGCAACATCGCCTCGGGCGACGTCGAGGGCGAGTACGCCCGGAAGCTGCCCGCCGGCGCCCAGCTGCTGCACGAACCGCAGGTCGACGCCTGGTACGCCGTCCGCGACGGCCGGGTGACGTCGCTGGCCGACGGCAACGCGGTCGCCGGCTACCAGCGGATCGTCGAGGCGCGCTACGCCGACAAGCTCCCCGGCTCGGCCTACGCCCGCGACGGCGAGGCCGGCGGTTACGACGCGACCTCCCAGGTGATGCCCCGCGGTGACGGCGGCCCGGCACCGTCCGGCCACGACACCGGCTGGGTGCCGCTGCTGATCCTCGTCGGCGTGCTGGCGATCAGCGGCCTCGGCTACGTGTTCCACCTCCGGCGGCACCCCGCCTAGACGAACCGGCGGGCTCGGCGTCGATCCCCTTCCACCGAGCCCGCCGGTCCACCACCGTTACTGTGACTCCCGTGGGTCGATTGGTGGTCATCGAAGGGCTCGACGGCGCGGGCAAGCGCACGCTCGCCGACGGGCTGACGACGGCGCTGGGCGCCGAGGGCGCGAGCGTGGCGTCGCTGGCGTTCCCGCGCTACGGCAAGAGCGTGCACGCGGACCTCGTCCGCGAGGCGCTGCACCGCGGGCACGGTGACCTCGCCGACTCGGTGTACGGCATGGCGATGCTCTACGCGCTGGACCGCAGCGGCGCCGCGGACGAGATCCGCGCGCTGCGGGACGCGCACGACGTCGTCCTCCTCGACCGGTACGTCGCCTCCAACGCCGCGTACGCCGCCGCGCGCCTGCGGCAGGACGCGTCCGGCGAAGTCGTGAAGTGGGTGTGGGAGCTCGAGGTCGACCGCTTCGGCCTGCCGCGCCCGGACGCGCACCTGCTGTTGCGCGTCGCCCCGGCGGTCGCGGCGGAGCGCGCCGAACGCCGTGCGGAGACCGAGACCGGCCGGGAGCGCGACGCCTTCGAAACCGACGACGGCCTCCAGCGGCGGTGCGCGGCCGTCTACGACGAGCTGGCCGCGACGGGCTGGCTCGCGCCTTGGCACGTCCTGGACGGTGTCGCGGGTGTCGACCACGAAGCGCTCGCGACGACGCTGCTAGGGCAGTAGCGTCGCTACCGGGCGGTGCCTCGTTCCTGGCCCGGTTCGCCCACAGTGGACAGTCGCAGGACGACGGATCTGCGCCCCTCATGCGCGGGTGAATTCCATGACCCAGTTGCTTTCCCAGGTCCGACCGCCGTCGGCGGAGAACTCCTGCTCCCACCGCGCGGAGGTGGCGGTGATGTCCGACCAGATGAAGTGCGCCTTGATGGGCCTGCCCTCGTGGGTGTCGTCGCCGTAGAAGTCGCCCCGGCCGTCGCGGAAGGTGCCCACCACCGGCGGTTCGAGCCGTCCGGTGCGGCTGTTGGCCCAGTAGATGGACCACTCCTTCCGTTCGACGTCGAACAGGCGCAGGGTGAAACCGCGGAAACCGCGTTCGGGGAACAGGATTTCCTCGGTGTTGCCGCCGCCGTCGAAGAGCGGCGTGCACGTGGTGGTGCCGGTGAAGGTGTCCCAGTCGTCGCAGCCGGAGAACAGCGACTCGAGCCGCCGGGTGACGACGGTCCAGGAGCCGATGAAGAAGTCGAAGTCGGTCATGACGGCGATCTTGCGGGGCTACCCCTGACACCTTCTGTCAGTGGTCGCTGGCAGACTCCGGCGCGTGCGTGCGAGCCGGCTGGTGTCCTTGCTGCTGTTGCTGCAGAACCGGGGGAGGATGAGCGCCGCCCGGCTGGCGGCCGAGCTCGGCGTGACCGCGCGGACGGTCTACCGGGACGTCGAAGCGCTCGCCGCGGCCGGCGTCCCGGTCTACGCCGAGGGCGGCCCGAACGGCGGCTACCAGCTGGTGGACGGCTACCGGACCCGGCTCACCGGCCTGACCGAGGGCGAAGCCGGCTCGCTGTTCCTCACCGGGCTGCCGCAGCCGGCCGCCGAGCTGGGGCTGGGGGCCCAGGTGGCCGCCGCCGAGCTGAAGCTGATGGCCGCGCTGCCGACGCCATACCGCGAGGCGTCGGTGCGGATCCGGCAGCGGTTCCACCTCGACGCGCCCGGCTGGTACCGCGAGGCCGACGCCGTCCCCCAGTTGCTCGCCGCCGCGGAAGCGCTGTGGCGGGACCAGGTCGTCGAGATCCGCTACCGCCGCTGGTCGCCGGCGCCCGGGGTGGTGACGCGGCGGCTGCACCCGCTCGGCCTGGTCCTCAAGGCCGGCGTCTGGTACTTGGTCGCCGGGCCGGAACCGCGGACCTACCGGGTCGGCAACATCGAGGAGTTCCGGGCGCTCGACGAGCACTTCACCCGCCCGGCCGGCTTCGAGCTGGCCGAATTCTGGCGCGCGCACGTCGAACGGTACGAGGAGGCCGAAGACGGCGAGACGGCGCTCGTCCGGCTTTCCCCGGCCGGGATCGCGGCTCTGCCGGACATCCTCGGCCCGCGGGCCGCGCGGCTCGTCGCCCGGACGCTCGAACCCGAAGACGCCGAAGGCTGGCAGCGCGCGGAAATCCCGCTGGAGAGCGTGCCCCACGCGTCGGCCGGGCTGCTGCGGCTCGGCGCGGACGCGCAGGTGCTGGCACCCCCGGAACTGGTGACGCACATGGGAAAGACGATCCGCGAGATGGTGCGGCTCTACCCCTAGTCCCGGAAATACCCCAGCTGCGCGGAAAGCTCCTCCGCCGCCTCGGTCATCGGCTTCACGATCTGCTTCACGCGCTGCTTCGAAAGCCGGTACGACGGCCCGGAAGCGCTCATCGCGGCGACGACGTCCCCGCCCGGGCCGTGGATCGGCACGGCCACCGCGTGCATCCCGAGCTCGAGTTCTTCGTAACAGGCGGCATAACCGTCCTCGACCACCCGGTCCAGCTCGGCCAGCAGCTCCTCCGGCTCGACCGTCGTGCGCGGGGTGTACTGCTCCAGCTTCCGCTTCAGCACCCGCTTGCGCTCGGGTTCCCCCATGTACGCCAGCAGGATTTTCCCGCTCGAGGTCGCGTGCAGCGGCGTCCGCTGACCCGTCCAGTTCTGCGTGGTGATCGCGGCCGAGCCGCGGGCCTGGCTGATGTTGATGGCGACGCCGTCGTCGGCGATCGCGATGTTCACCGTCTCGCCCAGTTCCTCGGCCAGCGCCAGGCAGCTGGCCCGGCCCAGTTTCGCGAGGTCCATCCGGCCGGTCGCGGCACCGGCCAGCCGGACGACGCCGAAGCCGATGGCGTACTTCCCGCGTTCGCCGAGCTGCTCGACCAGGCCTCTGGTCTCCAGGACGCTGAGCAGGCGCGACGCCGTCGACTTGTGGACCCCCAGTTCGCCCGCGATCTCGGTGATGCCGGTTTCGCCGTTGCGCGCGAGCAGTTCCAGCACGCTGATGGCCCGGTCGACCGATTGCACCTGGCTCTGAGTTGCGTTGCCCGAGTCCTGGTTCCGCATGGCGCAACAGTATCCGTTTCGCGGAGTTCCTATCGGCTGGATGGGCGAATCTCTTGACGAGGACGTCCCCGAACCCGGATTGTTGCGGAGGAGGCACAGAGTCTCACAATGCGCAACTTTCACGTACCGGCTCGGCATCTCGCCAGTCGTTACCCTGAGCCCTCTTCACAGGTCCGTGGAGGCCGCACCGGGGTTCCGGTGCGGCCTCCACGGACCGTCCAAAGCGGCCGGTACCGGCACCCGGATGGAGCAGGGAGTGCGGGCGATCTTGATCTTTCTGGTGGTCAAACACGCGGGTCGTGCGTGCGGGCGCCGGAACTAGTGCGAATATGTGGACATGAAGGCACGTGTTCTCGTGGTCGACGACGACCCCGCCCTCGCGGAGATGCTCACCATCGTGCTCCGTGGGGAGGGGTTCGACACGGCGGTGGTCGCCGACGGCTCACGCGCGCTGCCCGCGCTGCGTGAGCTGAAGCCCGACCTCGTCCTCCTCGACCTGATGCTGCCCGGGATGAACGGGATCGACGTCTGCAAGGCGATCCGCGCCGAGTCCGGGGTGCCGATCGTCATGCTCACCGCCAAGAGCGACACCGTCGACATAGTCCTCGGCCTGGAGTCCGGCGCCGACGACTACGTCGTCAAGCCGTTCAAGCCGAAGGAGCTGGTCGCGCGGGTCCGGGCCCGCATGCGCCGCACCGAGGCCGAGCCGGCGGAATCGCTCACCATCGGCGACCTGGCGATCGACGTGCCGGGCCACGAGGTCACGCGCGAAGGCAAGGCCATCCCGCTGACCCCGCTGGAGTTCGACCTGCTGGTGGCGCTGGCCCGCAAGCCGCGTCAGGTGTTCACCCGCGAGGTGCTGCTGGAGCAGGTGTGGGGCTACCGGCACGCGGCCGACACCCGGCTGGTGAACGTGCACGTCCAGCGCCTGCGTTCGAAGGTGGAGAAGGACCCGGAGCACCCCGAGGTGGTGTTGACCGTTCGCGGTGTCGGGTACAAGGCCGGCCCGCCGTGATGCGGCGATGACTCTCGCGACCGGCAGACGGCTCCCCGCGTTCGCGCGTTCGACGGCACGCCTGGTGCGGCGTGTCGTCGTTTTCGCGCGCCGCCGCGCGGTCGCGTTCAACGAGCTGTGGAAGCACTCGCTGCAGTTCCGCGTCACCGTGTCGACGCTCGCGCTGTCCTCGGCCGTGGTCTTCGTGCTGGGCATGGTGCTGCAGAACCAGATCACCGAGCGGCTGCTGGACACCAAGCGCACGGCGGCGATCGCGCAGACCCGCGCGGCGGCGGAGACGGCCGCCGGCGAGCTCGTCGGCCTCGGCTCGTCCGAGAACGACGAGGCACTCCGGAACCGGCTCGAGAACGCGCTGAAGAAGATCGCGATCACGCCGACCAGCCAGGACGCGGCCGGGTCGGCGGCGGGCACGTTCGTCCCGGTCCTCGCCAGCGGCGGGCACGACCAGTCCGGCGCCGAGCCGTCGTTCGCGGGGCCGTTCGAGAACGTGCCGCCGCGGCTGCGCCAGTTCGTCGAAGCCGACCAGATGAGCTTCCTCGAGCACACCGCGCCCGAGGCCGGCGGCGGCCGCACCACGTACCTGATCGTCGGCACGCCGCTGAACACCGTGGCCGTCCCGCTGCAGCTGTACCTGCTGTTCCCGTTGACGACCGAGCAGAACACCGTCTCGACGGTGCAGAACACGCTGCTGGTCGGCGGGCTCGTGCTGCTGCTCCTGCTGGCGGGCATCACGAACCTGGTGACGCGGCAGGTGGTCCGCCCGGTCCGGCAGGCCGCCGCGGCGGCCGAGCAGTTCGCCGGCGGCGACCTCGACCAGCGGCTCGCCGTGCTCGGCGAAGACGACCTCGCGAAGCTCGCGGTGTCCTACAACGGGATGGCCGCGAGCATCCAGCGCCAGATCCGCCAGCTCGAGGAGTTCGGCGGCCTGCAGCGCCGGTTCACCTCCGACGTCTCGCACGAGCTGCGCACGCCGCTGACCACCGTCCGGATGGCCGCGGACGTGCTGCACGCGTCCCGCGAGCAGTTCCCGGCCGGTCTCGCGCGGTCGACGGAGCTGCTGGTCGACGAGCTCGACCGGTTCGAAGCGCTGCTCGGGGACCTGCTGGAGATCAGCAGGCTCGACGCCGGCGTGGAGGAGCTGGCCGCGGAGTTCATCGACGTCCGGCCGATCGCCACCCGCGCGGTCGAGCAGGTGCGGGTGATCGCCGGCAACGCGGGCAGCTCGGTGGAGCTGGTGCTGCCCGAAGAAGAGGTGATCGCCGAGGTCGACGCCCGGCGCGTCGAGCGGATCCTGCGCAACCTGCTCGCGAACGCCGTCGACCACAGCGAGGGCAAGCCGGTGGTGCTGACGGTCGGGGCGAACGAAACCGCCGTCGCCATCACGGTCCGGGACCACGGCGTCGGCCTGCGGCCCGGCGAGGCCGACCTGGTGTTCAACCGGTTCTGGCGCGCCGACCCGTCGCGCAACCGGCGCACCGGCGGCACCGGGCTGGGCCTGGCGATCAGCCAGGAGGACGCGCGGCTGCACGGCGGCGAGCTCGACGCGTGGGGCGAGCCCGGCAACGGCGCCTGCTTCCGGCTCCTGCTGCCGCGCCAGCAGGACGTGCCCGCGGGGGAGTCGCCGCTGGTCCTGCCGCCGCCCGGCCGGTTCGCCGCCGAGGTGCCGCTCGGGGTCATCGACGTCACGCCGGCGCCGGAGGCGATCTTCGCCGAACGTGAAGGAATCGGTCAGTGAACCACCAGGTTTTCCGGGGGTCCGGGCGGCGGAGCCCCCGGCTCGGGGCGAAGCTCCGGATGAAGCAGCTGTTGCTTTTGGTGCTCTGCTCGGTGTTGCTGGCGGGCTGCGCGAACGTGCCGCTGGAATCGCAACCCCAGGTGGTGCCGGGGGAGCGGCAGGGGCAGAGCCCCGGTGACGTCGTGCCGGAGCCGGCGCCGGGCCTCGACCCGCTGTCGCTGGTCCGCGCCTTCATCGGGGCGACGCTCAAGCCGGGGCAGAACAACGCCGCCGCGCGCGCCTACCTGGACGAGCAGGGCCGGGCGAACTGGCGGCCGAGCCGCAACCTGACGATCATCCAGGACACCTTCGGCACGGTCTACGACACCGCTCCGCCGCCGGACCCGAACACGCAGGTCGTCAACGTGCGCGGGATCGACGTCGGCACGCTGGACCAGAGCAGCGCGTTCGTGCCGGACTACACCTCGGCGCTGCTGCAGGTGAAGGTGCGCCGGCAGCCGAACAACCAGTGGCGGATCGTCGACCCGCCCGCCGACCTGTACGCGACCGAGAGCGACTTCAGCGAGAACTACACGCCGGTGCCGGTGAACTTCTACTCGGAGTCGTCGGCCACCTTCGTCCCCGATCGGCGCTACGTCGTCGCGAAGCCGCAGTCGGGCCTGCCGGGCCGGGTGATGGACCTGCTGGTGAACGGGCCGTCGTCGGCTCTGGCCGGGGCGGTGAAGAACCTGCTCGGCGAGCCCATCGAGATCGACACGAACGTCAAGAGCCTCGACGACGGGACGCTGGTGGTCCCGCTGACCGGGCTTTCGGGGGTGCCCGACGACATCCGGAACCTGATCGCCGCGCAGATCGTGCTGTCCCTGCAGTACGTGACTTCGGCCCGGATCCGCATCCTCGCCGACGGCGCCCCGCTCGTGCCGAACCACCCGGACTGGCGGCAGAACGACCTGCCCGCGTACGGCGCGTCGCTGTCGATCGGCTCGCAGTTGCAGGGCCTGATGACGGTCGGCGGCCGGGTCCGGTCCCTCGCCGACGGCGCCCCGGTGGGCGGCCCGGCGGGCAACGGCGGCTACGACGTGGTGAGCGCGGCCCAGTCGATCGACGGCAAGCGCCTGGCGGTGGTCGAGCGCAGCGGCGGCGGCGTCCGCCTGCGCATCGGCGACCTCGGCCACGACCTGGCGCTGACGCCCCTCGGCGGCAGTTCCCTGACCCGCCCCACGTGGCGCCCGGGCACGGGTGAGCTGTGGACGGTGGTCGACGGGCTGTCGGTGGGCCGCATGGTGCTCGACCAGAACGGCCACTGGACGGCGCTGAGCGTCAACGCCACGGACCTGACCCAGCAGGGCGACCTCACGGAGCTCCGGTTTTCCCGCGACGGAACCCGGGTGGCGGCGGTGATCAAGGGCCAGCTGTGGGTGGCCGCGGTGGTCGTCAACGGCGATTCGGTGTCCCTGCGCGAGCCCCGCCACCTCCAGCCCCACGACATCGAGGACGTCGTGGACGTCGACTGGATCGCCGCGGACAGCCTGGTGGCGGTCACGAAGTCGTCGTCCCAGCCGGTGGTCAAGGTGACGGTGGACGGCCAGCGCCTGGACGCGTTCAACAGCAGCAACCTCACCCCGACGGTCCACGGCGTGACGGCGGCCCCCAACCACCAGATCGTGGTGGCGGACGCGAACGGCCTCTGGACGGCCTCGGTCCTGGGCGAGGTGTGGCGCCCGCACAGCCACACGATGAAGGACGCGGACCCGTTTTACCCGGGCTGATCTTTCACTCGGGTGAGTGACGGTCGGGCGCCCGAAACTGTCGGTGCCGGTCGTGACACTGTCCGTGTGCTGAAGAGACTGTTCGATCTGCTGATCCCGAGCCGCTGCGCCGCGTGCGGAGCCCGCGGGGAGCCGTGTTGTGCCCGCTGCGAGGGCGTGTGGGGAGCCGCGCGGGAGGTGGTGCGCGGGCCGACCGCGGGGCTGGTCCGGGTGTTCGCGCTGGCCCGGTACCGCGGGGTGGGCCGGAGGTTGCTGATCGCGTACAAGGAGCGGGGGCGCCGGGACCTGGCGCCGTCCTTGGGGCGGGTGCTGGCGGAGGCTTTGGTGGCGCTGCCGTTGATGCCGCCTGAGTCTGGTGGTTTCCGCCTCCCTGGCAACCCTCCTCCCGCCGCCGCGATCCCGCCGCACCCCTCGGCGCGACCGAATGGCGCTCGGGCTCGGCCGGGTGGGCGCCTGGTGTGGTCAGCCCGTGCTCGGACCTGGCCGAGCCGGCTTTCGGCGTGGCCGGCGCATGCTCAGGCCGGACTGAGGCGCCTTCTGCCGTGTCCGGCCCGCGCGCGGGCGCGGCTGGCCGGCGCGCCGGCGTGGCCTGGAGCCATCCACCCACACCGGGCGTGCGCCCCGCCGCGTCTCCCAGCCAGCCCCCACCCGACCGGCCCAAAGACCCACTCCTCCACCCGGCCGATCTGCCTCGTCCCCGCCCCCAGCCGCCCGTCGGCAGCCCGGGTGCGCGGCGGCCCCCACGTCGAGCGCCTCGCCAAAGCAGCCGCCACCGTCCTGGCCGCCCGTGGCATCCCCGTCATCGTCGCCCCGGCGCTGGAGCTCGCCGGCGCAGCCCGGGATGCGGTCGGCTTGACCCGCGAGCAACGCGCCGCCAACCTCGCCGGCCGCCTGAAGTTCCGCGAAGCCGGCCGCCCGCTTCCGGGTGCCGAGATCGTGGTGCTCGACGACGTGATCACCACCGGCGCCACCGCCGCGGCCTGCACCCGGGCTCTGGCGGCGGCGGGCTTCACCGTCTCCGCCGTCCTCACCCTCCTGGCGGCCGGCTGAAAGAACAAAGCGCACAGATCAAAAAGGCTGGTACCGGTTCCGCGCCTCACTTCGATCAAACACCGCCCAAAGCACCTCGCCCCAGCTCAGCCCGCAAAAAGCCACTCGAGAATGCACTTCTCGCGCCTGGGTGAACCTGGCGTCACCTACATGAGTGACAACAAGCGGGAACGCGAACGGACCGGCGCCCGTTGTCCGGGCATGAGGGTGTCGATCACGATCACTCGGCTGCCGCACCACTCCACCGGAGTGGCGGCTGCGGGAGACCGGGCTGTCACCCTCGGCGTCCAGCAGGAGGCAGCGATGCGCCGTCCGTGTGACAGCACGGCGAAAGCGGCGCGTCCGACCAGCGGGTGTTTTGCGGTGCCCACTTCGCGATCACTGCGCGGGGTGACCGAGTCCCATCCCCTGACATCCCCCGGCTCGGGGGCTGTTGTAACGGGCGTGAGGAAGCTAACGTGCTCCGCAATCAGCAATCCCCGCAGGCAGGGAGGTGACGAGCCCATGTCCCTGGCGCCGGAGGTGCGCTGAGTCCGCGCTCGGTCACCGGAACGAGACGTCGTCCACCGTTTCCGAGTTCCTTCTCAGCCCGCGATCCGGGCTTACGTCCCCGCAATACCGGCGCCGTGTGTGAACACAACAGCTCGCAGTCATCTCAGCGAGGGAGGTCGTGTATGGACATCGTCGTTAAGGGCCGCAACGTGGAGGTGCCCGACCACTATCGGGCGCTTGTCAGCGAAAAGCTGGCCCGTCTCGAGCGCTACGACAGGAAAGTCATCCGGTACGACGTGGAACTGTTCCACGAACCCAACCGGCGCCAGGCCAAGAGCTGCCAGCGCGTCGAGATCACCGGAAAGGGGCGGGGCCCGGCCGTACGCGCTGAAGCGTGTGCCGCCGACTTCTACGCGGCGCTCGATTCCGCAGTCACCAAGCTGGAAAACCGGCTGCGGAGGACACACGACCGGAGGCGCGTGCACTACGGCCGCAGCCGTCCGGAATCGGTCGCCGAAGCGACCTCGGCACTGCCGGGTGGTGGATCCCCGGCCGCAGCCAGTCCCGCCGCGCGTACCGCGGTGTTGGACGCACCCGAAGCCGAACCGCAGGCGAACGGCTTCGCGAGTGCCGAAGAATTCCACCTGCCCCAGCAGCAGAGCTGGACCGACGACGACCTGGGTCACCAGCCCGGCCGCGTCGTTCGCGAGAAGCAGCACACCGCGGAGCCCATGACGGTGGACCAGGCTCTCTACGAGATGGAGCTGGTCGGCCACGACTTCTACCTCTTCAACGACTCCGACGCGGGCCGGCCCAGCGTGGTCTACCGGCGGAAAGGCTTCGACTACGGCGTGATCCGGCTCGGCTGAGCCGGACTCGAAGGAGGCCAGCCGGAGGGTCCGCACGCGCTCGCGTGCGGGCCCTTCGCATGTCAGAACCTACGGCGTGTGCACACGAGGACCACCGTTCCCTACGATGGGGGTGGGAAGGTGGTGCCGAACACGGCCGCCACCGCGGGAGAACCTGCCCGGGACCGGCCTGGGCGCGCTCATATTCAGCTAGTGAGGTCGACCGGATGGTGCTGAACCGCCTGCTCCGCGCGGGTGAGGGCAAGATGGTGAAGCGGCTGCGCAACATCGCCGATCACATCAACACCCTCGAAGACGACGTCAAGGACCTGACCGACGCCGAGCTGCGGGCCAAGACCGAGGAGTTCCGCAAGCGGAACGGCGACGGCGAATCCCTCGACGACCTGCTCCCGGAGGCCTTCGCGGTCGTCCGGGAAGCGGCCAAGCGGGTGCTGGGCCAGCGCCACTTCGACGTCCAGCTGATGGGCGGCGCGGCGCTGCACCTCGGCCAGGTCGCCGAGATGAAGACCGGCGAGGGCAAGACGCTCACCTGCGTCCTCCCCGCCTACCTCAACGCCATCCCGGGCAAGGGCGTCCACGTCGTCACGACGAACGACTACCTGGCCAAGCGCGACTCGGAGTGGATGGGCCGCATCCACCGCTTCCTCGGTCTCGAGGTCGGCGTCATCCTGTCGGAGCAGCAGCCGGACGTGCGGCGCTCCCAGTACAACGCCGACATCACCTACGGCACGAACAACGAGTTCGGCTTCGACTACCTGCGCGACAACATGGCGTGGAGCCTCGACGACTGCGTGCAGCGCGGGCACAACTTCGCCATCGTCGACGAGGTGGACTCGATCCTCATCGACGAGGCCCGGACGCCGCTGATCATCTCCGGCCCGGCCGACCAGTCGTCGCGCTGGTACGTCGAGTTCGCCCGGCTCGCCCCCCTCATGCAGGGCATCGACACCACCACGATGGGGTCGCGCGAGCGCGTCGAGAAGACGAACCTGATCAACTCGAAGTACCACTACGAGGTCGACCAGCGGAAGCGCACCGTCGCCGTCACCGAGAAGGGCGTCCGGTTCGTCGAGGACCAGCTCGGCATCGACAACCTGTACGAGGCCGCGAACACCCCGCTGGTCGGGTACCTGAACAACGCGCTGAAGGTCCAGGAGCTCTTCCACCGCGACAAGGACTACATCGTCCGCAACGGCGAAGTCATGATCGTCGACGAGTTCACCGGGCGCATCCTGCACGGCCGCCGCTACAACGAGGGCATGCACCAGGCGATCGAGGCCAAGGAAAAGGTCGAGATCAAGGCCGAGAACCAGACCCTGGCGACGATCACGCTGCAGAACTACTTCCGCCTCTACGAGAAGCTGTCCGGCATGACCGGTACGGCCGAGACCGAGGCCGCGGAGTTCCACCAGACCTACAAGCTGGGTGTGGTGCCGATCCCGACGAACCGGCCGATGATCCGCGTCGACCAGGCGGACCTGATCTACAAGACCGAGCAGGCCAAGTTCGAGGCCGTCGCCGAGGACATCGCCGAGCGGCACGAAAAGGGCCAGCCCGTCCTGGTCGGCACGACCAGCGTCGAGAAGTCCGAGCACCTGTCGAAGCTGCTGGTGAAGCTGAGCGTCCCGCACGAGGTGCTGAACGCGAAGCACCACGACCGCGAGGCGCTGATCGTCGCGCGCGCCGGCCAGAAGGGCGCCGTCACGGTCGCCACGAACATGGCCGGCCGCGGTACCGACATCGTGCTGGGCGGCAACCCCGACCTCATCGCCGACCAGGTGCTGCGCGAGCGCGGCCTGGACCCGGTCGAGCACTCCGAGGAGTACGAGGCCGCGTGGCCCGAGGTCCTCGAGCAGGTCAAGGCGGAGTCGAAGGCCGAGGGCGAAGAGGTCCGCGAGGCGGGCGGGCTCTACGTGCTGGGCACCGAGCGGCACGAGTCGCGCCGCATCGACAACCAGCTCCGCGGTCGGTCCGGCCGTCAGGGCGACCCGGGCGAGTCCCGCTTCTACCTCTCGCTCGGTGACGAGCTCATGCGCCGCTTCAACGCGACGATGGTCGAGCGCGTCATGACGACCATGCGGCTGCCCGACGACGTGCCGATCGAGCACAAGATGGTCTCCAAGGCCATCAAGAGCGCGCAGACCCAGGTCGAGCAGATCAACATGGAGCAGCGCAAGGACGTCCTCAAGTACGACGAGGTCATGAACGAGCAGCGCAAGGTGATTTACGCCGAGCGCCACCGCGTCCTCGCCGGCGAGAACCTGCGCGACCAGATCGAGGGCATGCTCGAGGACGTCGTCAACGCCTATGTGGACGGTGCGACGGCCAACGGCTACGCCGAGGACTGGGACCACGAGAAGCTGTGGTCGGCCCTGAAGCAGCTCTACCCGGTCTCGGTGACCTGGGACGAGCTGATGGACGACGGCGACCTCGACGCCGACGGCCTGCGCCAGGCGCTGCTCGAAGACGCCCGCCGCGCCTACGACCAGCGCGAAGAGGAGATCAACGCGCTTGTCGGCCCGGAGGGCATGCGGACCCTGGAGCACCAGGTGATGCTGACGGTCCTCGACCGCAAGTGGCGCGAGCACCTGTACGAGATGGATTACCTCAAGCAGGGCATCGGCATGCGGGCACTGGCGCAGCGCGACCCGCTGATCGAGTACCAGCGCGAGGGCTTCGACATGTTCCGCGCGATGCTCGACTCGCTGAAGGAGGAGGCCGTCGGCTTCCTGTTCAACCTGCAGGTCGAGCGCGCCGAGGCGCCCCCGGCCGAGGAGGCCTCGGCGCTGCCGACGGGCGTCCCGACCGGCAACGGCCAGGCGACCGAGGGCCGCCACGCGCGTCCGGCGCCGCCGCAGCCGCCGACGACCGACACCGAGTCCGTCCCGGCCGCTCTACGCGGCAAGGGTCTCGGCGGCGGTGGCCAGCAGTCGGGCATGATGCTGTCCGGTCCGGGCGAGGACGGCGAGGTCGAGTCCCACGCCGAGGGCGGGGCGCAGGCCGCGGGCGGTGGCGCCGGCGGGACGCGTCGCGACCGTCGCGCCGCCCAGCGTGACGCCGCCAAGAAGGGCAAGAAGGGCCCGCGTCGCTGACACGGGTGTCGATCGGGGCGCGCGGCGAGATCCGCGCGCCCCGGTTTCGTTTGATGGGGGTTTTGTGACGTCGGCAGATCCACAGGAGTTCTTCGCGCTGTTCGGCGCCGAGCGGCGGCCGGACCCGTACCCGCACTACCGCCGCTGGCGCGAGGCCCGCCCGGTGGCGGCCCTCGCGGAGCGGATGTTCGTGGTCAGCGGCCTCGCCGAGGCCACGCAGGTGCTGCGTGATCCGGCCTTCGGGCATCCGGAACCCGAGTACCTCGACCCGGCGGACCGCCTCCCGGACCAGCCGGTCGACGAATCGGGACGCGTGGTCCGGGCGTTCCTGTCGCTGAACCCGCCGGATCACACGCGCTTGCGGCGGCTGGTGGCGAAGGCGTTCACACCGAGGATGGTCGAGCAGCTGGCACCGCGCATCGAGGAGCTCGCGGCAGCGCTCATCGACCGCGCGCCGGCGGAGTTCGACGTGATGACGGCGTTCGCGAAGCCGCTGCCGGTCGAGGTGATCGCGGAACTCCTCGGCGTGCCACTGGACGACCGTGAGCGCTTCGCGGAGTGGTCGCACGCAATGGCGCGGGCCCTGGACCCGCCGTTCCTGCAGCCCCCGGACACGCTCGAACCGGCGGTCAGGGCACGGCAGTCGTTCGTCGCGTACTTCCGCGAACTGGCGGCCGACCGCCGGCGCGAACCGGGCGACGACCTGCTGTCGGCGCTGGTGGCGGTCTCGGACGCGGGCGACGTGCTCACCGAGGGCGAGCTCCTGGTGACGTTGACGCTCCTGCTGATCGCCGGCCACGAGACGACGACGAACCTGATCGGCAACGGAGTGCTGGCGCTGTTGCGCTCCCCGGAGGGCCTGAAGCCCTTGGGAGCGGACGGCGAGAACGCGGCGCGCGTGGTGGAAGAGGTCCTGCGCTACGACTCACCGGCCCAGCTGACGGCCCGAACGGCCCTGCGCGACACGACGCTGGCGGACCTGCCGATCCCGGAGGGCAGCCAGGTGATCGTGGTGATCGGAGCGGCCAACCGCGACCCGGCCACGGGCCCCGCCCCGGACTCCTTCGACCCGGCGCGAGAGCCGGGCCGGCATTTGGCGTTCGGCCAGGGGATCCACTTCTGTTTGGGAGCGCCGTTGGCGAGGTTGGAGGCCCGGATCGCCTTCCGCGAGCTGGCCCGCCGCCGCCCAGGCCTGAGGTTGGCGGGAACACCGACCTGGAACCCCACGGCAACCCTGCGCGGCTTGTCGAGCCTCCCGGTGACCAGCAGCGACTAGCCCCGGCTCGGCCGGCCCGCGCCGCGCGCGGCCTCGCCTGGCCGCCGACCGGCGCTGCGGACGTGCCTCCACGGCCGTTGCCTGGCCGCCGATGGCAGACTGCGCCGCGCCGGCGCGTTCGACGCGGCGCACTTCCCGCGGCCGGTCCCATCGCAATCGCCGCCCAGGGGCCGCGCCGGCCCGGCGCGGCCCCTGGACCAGCCGAAGCCCCAGCCGGCCCTCGGCGGCGAGCGGCCCCCACCGCCGCACCTCAAGCCGCGCGCCGGAGCGGGTTTGCCGGGTACTGTGGCTTCAACAGGGCGAACCGCTCGCACCGCCAGCCCGCCGGTGTCCGCACGAACCTTGCCGCCAGGGCGAACGAACGGCCGTCCGCCTCCACGCGGGCGCAGGCCTCCACCACGTCCGGTGCCGGGCTGCACGTGTGGATCGTCTGCGTCCGGTGCCGGGGCCTCGGCCGGCGGGGCCCGGCCAGCCCGGCGAACACCTCCGGCGCCACCAGTGCGCGGACCTGCGCCGCCGGGCGGCGGCCGTCGTACGCCTCCAGCAGCATGTTCAGCAGGTGGCCCACTTCGCCCGCCTCGCCCGGTCTCGGCGCCGGGCAGCGCGCGCGTTCCTCCTCCCGCTGAGGCACCTGCCGGCCGTCCGCCGGCCGCGGCACCTCGCAGTCGATCAACGTCCGCAACCGATGTTCCTCGATCATTTTCTGCCCTCCCTGAGTCGGCTTTCGCTTAGAGGCGAGAACGGGCCGGAAAAGAACCGCGAATCGCTCGATCAGGGCGAGAACCGCCGAACTGTGGATTCCAGTCGCCGGATACGGTAGGTGGACCACTCTGCGGGACACGTCACAACGCGCCCGGCTATTGTGTGCCGGTGCTGAAAGGGTTATTGGTCGATTTCGCCGGAGTTCTCACGGACCCTGACGCCGGCCGGTTCTACGACTACCTGGCGGCCGCGCGCGAACGGGGCGTCCGCACCGCGCTGCTGTCCAACGCTCCCGGCGCGTCGAGCGAGGTCAAGAAAACCATGTTCGCCTATTTCGACGCTCTGGTGTTTTCCGGCGAGGTCGGCGTGGCGAAACCGGATCCGGCCGTCTACCTGATCGCGGCCGACCGGCTCGGGCTGCCGGTCGCGCGCTGCGCGTTCGTCGACGACTCCGCGACGAACATCCGCGGCGCCGTCCAGGCGGGCATGGTCGGGGTGCACCACCGGTCGGTCAGCGAGACGCTGGACGAACTCGCCGTGCTGTTCCCCACCGGCTGAAGGTCAGCGCGCGCGGCGGACCAGCTCGAACGACACCACCGCGGCGGCGGCCGAGACGTTCAGCGACTCGACGTCGCCCGGCATCGGGATCGACAGCCACTCCGTGACGAGCTCGCCGACCTCCGGCCCGACCCCGGCCGTCTCGCCGCCGAGGACGAACGCGGCGCGCTGCGGCAGGTCGACGTCGAACACCGTGGTGCGCGCCGACGCGCCCAGCGCGTAGAGCCCGTAGCCGGCTTCGGTGAGCAGCTCCGCGGCCTCGCGCGCCGAGCCGCAGCGCAGCACCGGCGCGCGGAACGCCACCCCGGCCGAAGCCTTGACCACCAGCGGGTCCAGCGCCGCGACGCCGCGCCGGGGCACGATCACGCCGTCCAGCCCGGCCGCGGTCGCCGTCCGCAGGATCATGCCGACGTTCGCGGGGGTGGTGATGCCGTCCAGCAGCAGCACCCGCGACGGCGGCCGCCGGTCGGCCAGCGCCGCGGAAAGCGCTCGCATCCGTGGGGCGACGACGTCGGCGAGCACACCTTGGTCCTGCTTGCCGTTGCCGGCGAGCACCTTGACCCGGTGCGCGCTGGCGCGCTGCACCGGCACGCCGGCGGCCTTCGCCGCGCGCTGGATCTCGGCGGCGCCGGGGCCGCGGGCGGTGTCGGCGAGGATCACCTTGTCCACGCGCAGGCCGTCGTCGGCCAGCGCCTCGAGCACCGGCTTCCGGCCGTACACGGTCAGGAACCGGTCCTTCGGCGAGATCGTCGACTCATCACCCACACCCCGCAGTCTTCCACTGTGTAAGGATCGGCCCATGCCCGACCGCCTTTCCGCGCTGGACGCCTCGTTCCTGTACGTCGAGGACCACGCGACCCCGATGCACGTCGGCGGTGTGGCGATCTTCGAGCGGCCGCGCTCCGGGTTCGGCTACCCCCAGCTGGTCGACCTCATCGGCGGGCGGCTGGCGTACCTGCCGCGGTACCGGCAGCGCGTGCTGGAGGTGCCGGGCCACCTGGCGCGGCCGGTGTGGGTGGACGACGTCGACTTCGACCTGAACTACCACGTCCGGCGCTCGGCGCTGCCCCAGCCGGGCAGTGACGAGCAGCTGTTCGACCTGGTCGCGCGCCTGATGTCGCGGCGGCTGGCGCCGGAGCGGCCGCTCTGGGAGGCGTACTTCATCGAAGGCCTGTCCGGCGACCGGGTGGCGCTGGTCACGAAGACCCACCAGTCCGTTGTGGACGGTGTCGGCACGATCGACCTCGGCCAGCTCATCCTCGACCCGGCGCCGGCCGAGCCGGAGCCGTTCGAGGACATCTGGACGCCGCGCCGTGAGCCGAGCCGCACCCAGCTGGTGCTGGACGCGATCAGCGAGGGCGTCCAGCGGCCGGGCGAGGTGGTGGAGAACGTCCGGTCGGCGGCGAACGACGCCTTCGCGGCGGCGGGCAAGTTCGCCGAGACGGTCGGCGGGGTGGCGTCGACGCTGCGCACGCTGGTCAGCCCGGCGCCGCCGGGGCCGCTGAACGTCCGGGTCTCGGGCGGCCGCGTGTTCGCGGTGGTCCGCACGCGGCTGGAGGACTTCCGCAAGATCCGCGCGGCGCACGGCGGCACGGTCAACGACGTCGTCCTCGCGGCCATCACCGGCGCCCTGCGTGAATGGCTCCTGTCGCGCGAGGTCCAGCTGACGCCGAACACGACGATCCGCGCGCTGGTGCCGCTGGCGGTCCGCGACGCCGAGACGCCCGGCTACTCGACGCCGGGGCTGGTCGGCAACCAGGTGGCGGCGTACCTGGTGGACCTGCCGGTGGGCGAGCCGAACCCGGTCCTGCGGCTCCAGCACATCGGCCACGCGATGGCCGAGCACCTCGATTCGGGCCGTTCGGTGGCGGCGCGCGGCCTGCTCAAGGTCGGCGGCTTCGCCCCGGCTACGCTCCACTCGCTCGGCGCGCGGGCGGCGGGGTCGCTGTCCGGGCGCATCTTCAACGTCATGGTGACCAATTCACCGGGCCCCCAGGTGCCGATGTACGCGGGAGAGGCCAGACTGGTCGAGATGTTCCCGGTGATGCCGCTGATGCGCACCCAGGCGCTGGCGATCGGGGTGACGTCGTACCACGGCGGCGTCTACTTCGGACTGAACGGCGACCGCAAGGCCGCGTTCGACGTGGATCTCGTGGCCGGGATGATCGAAGAGTCCCTGGAAGAGCTGAAGGGTGCGCACTGGTGAGGGTCTATCTGCCTGCGACCATCGCGATGCTTCGCGACCTCGAAACCTCGGGGGAGTTCCGCGCCCGCAGCGGAACGGCGTTCGCGCTGACGCCGGCGTTGCGCGAGGCGTACGTGAGCGGGTCGGACGAGGAGCTGGAGTACGCGGCGTTGTTGGACGCGGCCCGGGCCTCGCTGCGCCTGATCGCGGCGGAGGAGAAGGGCGAGCCGCGCCGGGTGGTGGTGTCGGCGGACGTTTCCGGAGTGACTTTGCGTCCGGACCTGGACGCGCCGGTGGTCCGCATCGGCGGCCCGATCCCGATGTCGGCGGTGGCGGCGATCCACGTGGACGCCCCGGAGGCGGCGGAGGCGGTGGCCGCCGCGGCGGCGGTGATCGACGCGGCTGACCTGGGGGATCCGGATGCGGAGTTCACGCTCGGGGACGCCGAGGACCACGAGCTGGCTTGGTATGCGCCGCAGGAGCTGCCGTTCCTGCTGGAGCTGCTCTGAGTTGTCCTCATTGGGGGCGGCCTGTGGATAACCGGCTCTGAACTGGGGTTTTGTCGGTGGGGGCCGGTAGAGTGGAACTGGGGACGCCCCCCCGTGGTGGGCAGGGTTCCGGCAAAGTCGTTTGTGCTGGTCATGTGGTGATTCCGAAGAGTGTGAGTGGCCGGGTGGGGTTTCGGGCCATCCGGCGCAGGCC
>NZ_JBSGBK010000079.1:0-39614 GCF_053601215.1 Amycolatopsis sp. NPDC004772 | reverse complement strand
TGCGGGGGGGGGGGGGGTGTGTCGGGGGATCTTTGGCTCGCCCCCGCACCCACCGTCCGCGTGCTGGCTTCGGATCGGGGCGGTGGGGGGTCCGGGTGGGGTGCCGGTCTGGCGTCCGCGTCTCGTTCGGGCCGTTGAGGTACCCGCCCTGAGTGCGCTCCGACTTTGCCGGAGCCCCAAGATCCAGGCGAGCGGGCCCGGGGGTCCAGGGGGCGGAGCCCCTTGGCGGGGGTTTGGGGGTTCGACCCCCAAATAAAAACCCGAGAACGAGAGGAGGCCCAGCCCCGAAGGGGCGTGGGCCTTCTCGTAGTGGAGGTGCCGGGAATTGAACCCGGGTCCTCTGGCGTCTCGACAGGACTTCTCCGTGCGCAGTCCGCTACGTCTTTACTTGACTCCCTCAGTCACGCGAACAAGCTGAGGTGACGAGCCCAGCCACTGTTTGCTTCACGACTGTTCCCCGTGGCCGGGACAGCCGCTGAGCCTCCTAGCTGATGCCGGTACCCGGGCCGGAGGCGAACCCGGGCCGACAGAGTCGCACTCGCTCAGGCGGCGAGGGCGAACTCGCGCTGACTGGAGTCGGCGCTTATTGGTTTGCGATGACGCTTACGGTGGTCTCTCGCCTGCACCGGCACGCTTCCCCTGACTCAACGTCCAAAGTCGAAACCGTTCACCCCCTTGTCGGGATCACAACCTGACCATCATAACGCGCGGCGCGACCGCTTTAGTCCTGGAGGGTGGGGCCAGCCCTACTGCCGGGATGCCCGCTCGCACCATGTCGCCGGCCTCGCGGAACGTCGATGCTGGTGTCCGTGGAAAGGAGCAGGGTCATGGTGAGCGAAAGGCGGGATCCGCCGTTCGGTGGTTCGGTGGTGTTCTTGCTGATGAACCTGCCGCTGGGGGTGCTGGCGTTCGGGTTCCTGACGGCGTTCGTGTCGGCCGGCGCCGGGACCGCCGTGGTGTGGGTCGGGGTGGGCCTGCTCGCCTTGGTCGTGCTCGCCGTGCGGGGGGCCGCCCGGCTGGAGCGGGCTCGGGTCTACGCGCTGCTGGACCGCTACATCGACCTGCCCTACCTGCCATTGCCGGCCGGCAAGCAGGCCGCGCGGTGGAAGGGGCGGCTGAAGGACCCCTCAACCTGGCGGGACCTCACCTACTTCGCCCTGCTCTTCCCGGTGGGCCTGGTCGAGTTCGTGCTCGTGACGACGTTCTGGGCGACGAGCCTCGCGCTGGTCTTCCTGCCCGTCTACTTCCGGTGGCTGCCCGGTGGCGAATACCGGTTCCCCAACTCGGAGCTGCCGTGGCTGACCGTGGACACCACGGTGGAGGCGCTACCGTGGGCAGCGCTCGGGGTGTTGTTCGTCGCGTTGTCGGTGGCGTTGACCAGGGCGCTGGCGGGCGTGCACGCCCGGCTGGCGACGGGGCTGCTGGGGCCGACGGTGGCGCAGCGCCGCCGGATGGAGCGCTGGTGGGAAAACGCGGAAGAGAAGAACCTGGTGGCGGGATGAGCGAGGCGCAACAGCTGGAACACCCGCGGCCGCACCCGGCTCGCACGATCCTCTACATGCTGGTCAGCTTCGTCTTCCGGCTCCTGCAGTTCGTGCTGATCGTGGTCGGCATCTCGGTGGGCGTCTCGACGGCGGTGATCTGGATCGGGTTCCCGATCCTGCTGGCGACGACGAGCTTCGTGCGCTGGTCCGGCGACCGTGAGCGGAGCTGGGCGGGCAAGCTGCTGAACGTGCCGCTGCCCCCGGTGCAGCGGCGGCCGTACGAAGAGGGGCAGCCGCTGCTGCGGCGGTGGATGGTCCGGCTGAGCGACGCGACGACGTGGCGTGACCTGGCGTACCTGATGGCCGCCTTCCCGCTGGCGTGCGCGGAGTTCGCGATCGCGCTGGCGTCGGTCGTGCTGCTGCCGATGGCGATCTGGGTGACGCCGTGGCTCGGCTGGCTGCACGGCGAGCTGGCGCTGGCCCTGCTGGGGCCGAACCGCACGAAGCGGCTGGAGCAGAAGGCCGAGCGGCTGCAGGCGTCGCGGGCCCGCGGGGTCGACGCGGCCGAAGCCGAACGCCGTCGCATCGAGCGTGACCTGCACGACGGCGCGCAGCAGCGGCTGGTGGCCGTCGCGATGAGCCTGGGCCGCGCGAAGTCGAAGTTCGACCAGGACCCCCAAGCGGTGCGGGACCTCATCGACGAGGCGCACACGGACGCGAAGCTCGCCGTGTCGGAGCTGCGGGACCTGGCGCGCGGCATCTACCCGGCCGTCCTCGGCGACCGGGGTCTGGACGCGGCGCTGTCGGCGCAGGCGGCGAAGTCGCCGATCCCGGTGGACGTCTCGGTCGACGTCGACCCGCGCCCGCCGGCCGCGGTGGAGACGACGGCGTACTTCATCGTCGGCGAGACGCTGACGAACATCGCGAAGCACTCCGGAGCGACCGAAGCCGGCGTGAAGGTGTGGCGGACCGACGACCACGTCGTCGTCGAGATCACCGACAACGGCCACGGCGGCGCGGAAGTGCGCCCCGGCGGCGGGCTGGCCGGGCTGGCCGACCGCGCCGCGACGATCGACGGCGTGATCACCGTGGTCAGCCCGGTGGGCGGGCCGACCGTGATCCGGGCTGACCTCCCCTGCCAGTGGTGAATATTCTGGACCCCGTCCATCCACGAACCTGGGGGCCGGATGCGGGTAGTCATCGCCGAGGACGCCGTGCTGCTGCGGGCCGGGGTGACCCGCCTGCTCGCCGACGAGGGCATCGAGACGGCCGCGGCCGTCGACAACGGGGACGACCTCCTCGGCGCGGTCAAGGAACACCGTCCTGACCTCGCGATCGTCGACGTCCGCATGCCGCCGACGTTCACCGACGAGGGCCTGCGCGCGGCGCTGGCGGCCCGCAAGGAGATCCCGGGCCTGCCGGTCCTGGTGCTGTCGCAGTACGTCGAGGAGTCGTACGCGGTGGAGCTCCTCTCGGGCGGCGCCGGCGGCGTCGGTTACCTGCTGAAGGAGCGCGTGGCGGATGTCGCGGACTTCCTGGACGCGGTCCGCCGCGTGGCGGGCGGCGGCACGGCGATCGACCCGGACGTGATCGCCCAGCTGATGGCCCGCGGCCGCCGCAACCCCCTGGACGCGCTGACGGCCCGCGAGTCCGAGGTCCTCAGCCTGATGGCCCAGGGCCTGTCCAACACGGCGATCGCGAACTCCCTGGTCGTCTCGCACGGCGCGGTGGAGAAGCACATCGGCAACATCTTCTCGAAACTCGGCCTCGAAGCCAGCGCGGAGGAACACCGGCGCGTGCGTGCGGTGTTGACGTACCTGGGCCGCTGAGCGACGGACGGTGACCGGATCTCCCGTAGGGTGGACAACGAGTCACCCGTTCCGCGGGCGGCACCCCTGTGAGCGCTCACCTACCATGAGCGGACCCGGCGGCGAGAGGAGCGCGCAGATGTCCGACGAGATCCGCTGCGTCCGCTTCTTCGGCGGCCCGCTCGACGGCCGCGTCCAGGAGCTCGGGGACGCCGAGCCGATCCCCGGCACCGTCATCCGGCACATCCACCTGCACGGCGGCCCGAAGATCGAGACCCGCTACGAGCTCGGCCTCACCGAGCACGGCTGGGAGTACCGGGTCGCCGCCGCGCAGCACGAACCCGAGCCCGACAACCTGAGGTAGGGGAAACCCCCGCACCCACCGGGGGTGAACAGCACCCCGAACAGGCCGGGCAGCACCGCTGTCTTCCCCGGTCGCACCGGCCAGGCTGAACGGCATGCAAACAGCGGGCCGGGACCGATTCCTCGACGTCGTCCGGGCGGGGGCCATCCTCGCCGTCATCGCCCAGCACTGGATCATGCCGGTGCTCTCCTACTCCGACGGGCACCTCGCCACCGGCAACGCCCTCGCGACGCCGGGCTGGTGGGTCGTCACCTGGCTCAGCCAGGTCATGCCCCTGGTCTTCTTCGCCGGCGGGGCGGCCAACCTGATCTCCTTCCGCCGCGCCGCCTCCACGCGGCAGTGGCTCGGCGGGCGCATCAAGCGCCTGATGGTGCCGGTGCTGCCGCTGATGGCCGTCTGGCTGATCGTGCCGGACTTCCTGCGCGGCCTGGGTGTCCCGCCGCAGCCGGTGCAGGTCGGCAGCGCGATCGCCGCGCAGCTGCTGTGGTTCCTGGCCGTGTACGTGCTCGTCGTGCTGCTCACGCCGCTGATGGTCGCCGCGCACCGGCGCTGGGGCCTGAAGGTGCCGCTCGTCATGGGCGCGGCAGGCATCCTCGTCGACGTCGCGCGCTTCAACGACCTCGGCTACATCGGTTACGCCAACGCGATCTTCGTCTGGGTCGCCGTGCACCAGCTCGGCTTCCACTACGTCGAAGGCCGCCTCGGCTCGCTGACCCGCCGCGGCGCGCTGACGCTGTCCGCCGCCGGGTTCGGCGTCACCGCGCTGATGGTCGCGTTCGGACCGTACCCGGCCAGCATGATCGGCATGCCGGGCGCGCCGGTGTCGAACATGAGCCCGCCCACCGTGCTGCTCGCCTTCCTCGCCGTCGGCCAGATCGGCCTGCTGCTCGCCTTCCGCCCGCAGCTCAACGCCCTCGCGGCGCGCCCCGGCATCGGCAACGCCCTCGGCTGGCTCGGCGCGCGGTTCATGAGCGTCTACCTCTGGCACATGCCGGCGCTGGTCGTCGTGGCCGGCGTGACGGTGTACGGCCTCGGCTACCAGACGCCCGCGCCGGGCACGGTGTTCTGGCTGATCATGGCGCCGGCGTGGTTCGCGGCGTGCGGGATGGTGCTGGCCGGCCTGCTGCGGCTGTTCGCCCACTTCGAGATGCAGCGCGAAACCGGCGCAACCACCGCCGGGACGCCGCAGCTCGTCGTGGCGGGCCTGCTGGCGTCCGGCGGCCTGCTCGGCCTCGCGGCGCACGGGTTCGCCCCGCTGTCGGACGGCATCGCCCGCGGCCCGGTGCCCTGGGTGCTCCTCGCGACGGCCGGATTCCTCCTGGCCGGCAAGCAGATCCCGGTGACCGACCTCCTCGGCCGCGCGGTCACCGTGACCGAACGCGCCCCACTGCCCGGCCTCAAGCGCTGACCCCCTCGTGAGTGGTAAGGCGGGTTCTAACCCGCCTTACCACTCACGAGGCGCAGGGGCGTGTCGTGCAGGACCGCCCGCAGGAACGGCTCTCCCAGGCGGTCGTCGGCCGCGGCCCAGCCGGCGATCGCCTGCAGCTGCGTCGCGTAGGAGTACGGGATGTTCGGGAAGTCCGTGCCGAGCACGACCCGGTCGGTGAACGAGGCCAGCCGCGCGGTCCAGTCCGGCGGCAGCGGCGACATCGCCTCGGCGAACGGCACCCCGACCATCGTGGTGTCCAGGTGCACCCGCGGGTACTTCGCCATCAGGTCGAACGCCGCGCCGAACTCCGGCATCGCCGCGTGCGCGAGCACCGCCGTCAGGTTCGGGTGCCGCGCCAGCACCTCCCCGAAGACCGACAACCCGGTGAAGTCGCCCCGCAACGGACCGTGTCCACAGTGGACGACGACCGGGACGCCGGCGTCGGCGAGGGCACCCCACACCGGCTTCAGCAGGTCGTCCCGCGGGTCGTAGGCGCCCACCTGCACGTGCGCCTTGAACACCCGGGCGCCGGCGCGCAGCGCACCGTCCACAGCGGACCCGGCGCCGGGCTCGGGGTAGAACGTCCCGGTCGGCACCGCGTCCGGCACCCGCGCGGCGAACTCGAGCGCCCAGTCGGTCAGCCACTGCGCCATCCCCGGCTTGTGCGGGTAGACCAGCGGTGCGAAGCGCGTGACGCCGAGCGACCGCAGTGTCGCCAGCCGCTCCTCTTCGGACGTCCGGTAGAACACCGGCCACTCAGTGCCGTAGTGCGTCGCGGCCTGGTCGAAGTACGCCCAGACCTTGTCCATCACCGGCTTGGGCAGGAAGTGGACGTGCAGGTCGACCAGGCCCGGCAGGCCCAGCGACGCCGTCCAGCGAGCGATGTCCGCGTCGGAGGCCGGGCCGGGCGTCACTCCGTGAACCGGCCCTTGAGCGCGCGGCCCATCGCCTTCCTGATGTCGCGATCCGCGTCCCGCTTGGCGAGCGCCTGCCGCTTGTCGTAGGCCTTCTTGCCCTGGGCCAGCGCGATCTCGACCTTGACCTTGCCGTCCTTGAAGTACATCGACAGCGGCACCAGCGAGAGCCCGCTCTCCTTGGTCTTGCCGATGAGCTTCTCGATCTCCCGCCGGTGCAGCAGCAGCTTCCGGGTGCGCCGCGGCATGTGGTTGGTCCACGTGCCCTGCGTGTACTCCGGGATGTGCACGTTGCGCAGCCACACTTCGCCGTCGTCGACCGTCGCGAACGCGTCCGCCAGGGACGCCTTGCCCTCGCGCAGGCTCTTGACCTCGGTGCCGACGAGCACGAGACCGCACTCGTAGGTGTCGAGGATGGAGTAATCGTGCCGCGCCTTGCGGTTCGACACGATCACCTTCTGGCCACGTTCCTTGGGCATACGACCACTCTACGTGATTCCGACGGTGACAAGCAGCCGGTTAAAGCTAGTGCCGGACGTACAGCCGCAGCGTCACGTACCCGGTGATGGCGGAGATCACCACGGACACCCCGAGCAGGATCGGCGCGACCGGGAACAGCAGTTCCAGCATGGTGATCTTCGGGAAGACGTCGCCGGTGAACACCGAGTCGAGGAAGCTCGCCTTGGTCAGCACCAGCATGATGATCCCGAGGACCGCACCGACCACGCCGGCGACCACCGCCTCCAAAAGGAACGGCAGCTGCGTGTACCACCGCGTCGCGCCGACCAGCCGCATGATGCCGACCTCGGTGCGGCGGGTGAACGCGGACACCTGGATCGTGTTGGCGATCAGCAGCAGCGCGGCGATGGCCATGATGAGCGCGGCGCCGAAGGCCATGTTGCGGACCCCGTTGAAGGCGTTGAAGACGCGGTCGAGGAACTTCTTCTGGTCATCGACCTTGCGCACGCCCGGCTTGTTCGCGTACTCCTGCACGATCGCGTCGCTGCGGTCCGGGTCCTTCAGCTTCACGTGCAGCGACGCGGGCAGCGACTCGGGACCGGTGAGGGCGATCAGTTCCGGCTGGCTCTCGAAGATCTTCTTGAACCGGTCGAAGGCCTGGTCGCGGTTCTCGAACACGACCGACTCGACACCGTTGTTGCTCTGCAGCGACGTCCGCAGCGACTGGCACAGCGCCTGCGTGCAGTTCCGGTCGTTCGCGCTGATGTCGTCGGTGAGGTAGACCGAAACCTCGACGTCGGCGAGGAAGTTGGACTTCATCTTGTCGATCGTCCGGACGGCGAGGAGACCGCCGCCGAGCATGGCGAGCGAGACGGCCGTGGTCAGCATCATCGCGATGGTCATCGTGACGTTCCGGCGCAGGCCGGTGACTACCTCACTGAAGACGAAACTGGCGCGCATGGCGGGTGCAGGTCCTTGGGGTCGGGGTCGTTGAAGGGCGGGGTGGTCAGCGACCGATGCCGTAGACGCCGCGGGCGTCGTCGCGGATCACCCGGCCGAGCTGCAGCTCGACGACTCGGCGCCGCATGGAGTCCACGATGGAGTGATCGTGGGTGGCCATCAGGACCGTGGTGCCGGTGCGGTTGATCCGCTCCAGCAGCAGCATGATGTCCTGGCTGGTGTCGGGGTCCAGGTTCCCCGTCGGCTCGTCGGCGAGCAGCACCAGCGGGCGGTTCACGAACGCGCGCGCGATCGCGACGCGCTGCTGCTCACCACCGGAGAGCTCGTTGGGGAGCCGGTCGGCCTTGCCGTCGAGGCCGACGAGCTCCAGCACCTCGGGGACGACCTTCTTGATGGTCGGGCCCGGCTTGCCGATCACCTCGAGGGCGAACGCGACGTTCTCGGCGACGGTCTTGTTCGCCAGCAGCCGGAAGTCCTGGAAGACGCAGCCGATGGTCTGCCGCAGGCGGGGGACCCGGCGGCGGGCCAGCTTGGCGACGTCGAAGTTGGACACCATCACACGGCCCTTGCTGGGCGTCTCTTCGCGCAGCAGCAGCCGGAGGAAGGTCGACTTCCCCGATCCCGAGGGACCGATGAGGAAGACGAACTCACCCTTTTCGATGTCGACGGACACCCGCTCGAGCGCGGGCCGCGTCGAGGTCTTGTAGACCTTGGAAACCTCTTCGAGCCGGATCACGATTCGGCATACTACCCACCGGTCTCGTGAAGCCCCGGTTGCCCGGTCCACCCGGGTGGAGCAGCGGGTGTTTGCGTACGGTGAGCGGTCGCGCAAACACCCCCCGCGCCGATCACACCGTGGTCGTCTGCTTCCGCCAGCGGATGCCGGCGTCGAGGAAGCCGTCGATGTCGCCGTCGAGCACCGCGGTCGGGTTGCCGACCTCGAACTCGGTCCGCAGGTCCTTCACCATCTGGTACGGGTGCAGGACGTAGGAGCGCATCTGGTTGCCCCAGCTCGAGCCGCCGTCCTTGAGCGCGTCCATCTCCTTGCGCTCTTCTTCCTTCTTGCGCTGCAGCAGCCGCGACTGGAGGACCTTCATCGCGGCCGCCTTGTTCTGCAGCTGCGACTTCTCGTTCTGGCAGGAGACGACGATGTTCGTCGGGATGTGCGTGATGCGCACCGCACTGTCGGTCGTGTTGACGCTCTGGCCACCGGGGCCCGACGAGCGGTAGACGTCGACCCGGATGTCCTTTTCCGGGATGTCGACGTGGTCGACCTCTTCGACCTCGGGCAGCACCTCGACGTGCGCGAACGACGTCTGGCGGCGGCTCTGGTTGTCGAACGGCGAGATCCGGACGAGCCGGTGGGTGCCCTGCTCGACCGAGAGGGTGCCGTAGACGTAGGGGGCGCTCACCTTGAACGTCGCCGACTTGATGCCCGCCTCTTCGGCGTAGGAGATGTCGTAGACGTCGGTCGGGTAGCCGTGGCGCTCCGCCCAGCGCAGGTACATGCGCAGCAGCATCTCGGCGAAGTCGGCCGCGTCGACGCCACCGGCCTCGGAGCGGATGGTGACGACGGCGTTGCGGTCGTCGTACTCGCCCGAGAGCAGGGTGCGGACCTCGAGGCCGTCGATGGACTTGCCCAGGTCGGCGAGCTCGCTCTCGGCCTCGCCCATGCTGCCGGCGTCGCCTTCGGCCTCGGCGAGCTCGTACAGCACGCCGAGGTCGTCGAGCCGCTGGCGCAGGTCGGAGACGCGCCTCAGCTCGCCCTGCCGGTGGGACAGCTGGCTGGTGACCTTCTGGGCCGCCTCCGGGTCGTCCCAGAGGGTGGGGCTCGAGGCCTGCTGCTCCAGGTCGGCCACCTGGGCACGCAGCGCGTCCAGGTCCATCACCGACTCGATCTGCGTCAGCTTGCCGGTCAGGTCCCGCAGGGCCGCGTCGAACTCATCACTCACGTTTGTCAAGGTTACGGCAAAACCCACGACCGGTTGCGAGGACCGGTCGTGGGCGCGCGAACCTCAGGCCGCGGGGATGGCGTCGAGCAGCTTCAGCGCGGCCTTGGCCTGGGCCTGGGCGAACTCGGCGACGGCCTTCTCGTACGGCCCCTCGGCCGCCTTCGTGGCCGCCCGGGCGTCGTCGAGCTGCTGGCTGTAGCTCGTCCGGGCCGACTCCAGCAGCGACTGGCGCTGCTTCGCGGTCAGCGACCCCGCGTGCACGAGCCGCAGGATGAGCGGGCTGCGCAGGTGGTCGGGGCCGGCCTCGGACGTCAGCCAGGCCTTGAAGGCCTTCTTGCCGGCGGCGGTGATCAGGTACTGCTGGCTGGAGCGCGGGCCCTGCTTGCCGAGCCGGACGAGGCCTTCCTTGGACAGCGCCGGGAGCTCCCGGTACACCTGGCTGCGGGTGACGCTGAAGAAGGCACCGAACCGCTCTCCGGCTCCGGCGACGAGCTGCCCGCCGGTGGCGGGACCGTCGTGGAGCAGACCGAGCAGGGCGGCGGCTGTTGCATTCAATTCGGACACGCCCCCTAGATTCCCACTTATCGGCCGCTGTGTCCACAGTGGTCAGCGGATCTGTCCATTGTGGCTAGACAGATCCCCTCGTTCGGCCCAATGCGACCCGGTCCACTGTGGACGTGAACACGCTCTGCAACCGCTCCCAGGGATTTTTGGTCCAACCAGACGCACGCGGGCCGCCCCGGCACGGCCAGGCAGGTGAGTTCGATGGGCGGCGATCCCCGGCTTGGCGCACGTCGGACACGCACCGCAACCACTCCGGCGGTGCGTCCACATCGTGGGATCCGCAGTTTTCAGCGCGCCGGACGGAAAAGTCGGCAGCGAAAGCCGATCCGGCATGACAAAAGAGGCACGTTTCCGGATTTCCCGGAAACGTGCCTCTCAGTGGTAGCGGGGACAGGATTTGAACCTGCGACCTCTGGGTTATGAGCCCAGCGAGCTACCGAGCTGCTCCACCCCGCGCCGTTGTGGTACTCGAATAGATTACACGGGGTCGCCAACGGCTTTGCACCGGGGTCCCGAAACGTCCTGACCTGCCGTTACGCCGTCTCGAGCCAGTGGCGGGCTCCACTGAGGACCATGGTCAGCCCGTCCTCGAAGCGCGCGTCGGCATCGCCCAGCACGGCCTCGCCCGCCGACTCGCGGTAGCGCTCGTCGAACTCCCCGGGCATGGGCCGCACGGCCTGCTCCTCGATCACGTAGCCGATGACGAAGCAGTAGACGGTGAAGGTCGCCCGGCTCGCCCGCCCCTCGTCGAGCCCGGCCTCGATGCTCCGGCGCAGCGGGTGCTCGCCGACCAGGCTCATGTCGCCGAGGTACGTGCCGGCGAAAACCTTTCCGCCGTCGCGGTAGGCGAGCATCATCCGCCGCAGCGCCCGGGCGCTGTGCGCGGCGGCTTCCCACTCCCCCGCCGACGCCGGCGGCTGCCGGTCGGCCACGGAGTCGCGGTACATCTGCGTCGCCATCTCGTCCAGGAGCTCCTGCTTGTTCTTCATGTGCCAGTACAGCGCGGGCGCCTTGACGCCCAGGTCGGCGGCGATCAGCCGGAGCGTGAGGCCGTTGAGCCCGACGTCGTTGAGCAGCTTCAGCCCGGATCGCGCGATGTCTTGCCTGGTCAGGGCCATGTTCCGCAGTCTCCTCGCACTCCCGGCTTGACAGCTTAATGATGTTAAGGGCATTCTCGGGGCAGGTCAATTTAACGTTGTTAAGGAGCTGGGGATGCAGGAGCTGACCGCAGAGGTGGTGGTGGCCGGCGCGGGCCCGACGGGTCTGATGCTGGCGAACGAGCTGGCGTTGGCCGGAGTGGACGTTCAGGTGCTCGAGCGGATGCACGAGCGAACGGGGCTGTCGAAGGCGCTGAACCTCCAGCCGAGAACGGCGGAAGTCCTGGATCTGCGCGGGTTGCTGGGCCGGGCGGAGGACCGCTCGTTCGCGACTGTCGCAGACGGACACTTCGCGGTGCTCCCGGTGAGCTACGCGAGCTGGGACACCCGGCACCCGTACCAGCTGGGCATCCCGCAGGCGGAGGTCGAAGCGGCGTTGGAGGAGCGCCTGAACGAACAGGGCGTCCGGGTGCGGCGGGGCCACGAGCTGACCGGTTTCGTCCAGGACGCCGGCGGCGTCACGATCACGGCGGACGACCTGTGTGTGCGGGCGAAGTACCTGGTGGGCTGCGACGGCGGCCGCAGCACGGTGCGCAAGGCGCTGAACCTGCGGTTCGAGGGCATCGAGGGTCGGGGCCACGGCGTGGCGGCGGACGTGCTGTTCGCGAAGACGCCTCCGGGGGCGCCGACGCAGTGGCGCTCGATGACGAACATGGTGACGTCGCAGAGCCCGGGCAAGTTCATCGGCGTGATTCCCCTGGCCGAGCCGAACCTGTACCGCATCAGCTTCGGGGACCGTCTGAACCGGCCGGAGAACCTCCGGGCTCCGGTGACGCCCGAGGAGGTTCACGAGGCGGTCGCGGAACGCTTCGGCCCGGAGGCGGAGGTCGCCGAAATCCGCTGGGCATCCCGTTTCTCGGACGATAGCCGCTTGGCCGCGAGTTACCAGGTGGGCCGGGTCCTGCTGGCGGGCGACTCGGCCCACATCCACTTCCCGGCGGGGGGCCAGGGCCTCAACCTGGGGATCCAGGACGCGATGAACCTGGGCTGGAAGCTGGCGGCCGAGCTCCGCAACCGAGCGGCGCCGGGTCTCCTGGCCACCTACGAAGCGGAGCGCCGCAAGGTGGCCCAGGACGTCCTGCAGAACGTGGCGGCCCAGAACGCCTTGATCCCCACCACCCCGAACCAGCTGGCGTTGAGGGCCCTCGTCCGAGACCTGACCGCACTCCCCGAGGTCCAGCACCACCTGTCAGGAATGATCTCAGGCCTCAACATCCAGTACCCGACAACGGAAACCCACCCACCAGCAGGAACCCGCCTCCCCGACTTCAGCCTGAAGGAAGGCCACGCAAGCGCCCTGTTCCACAAAGGAAACTGGGTCCTGCTGACAAAAACCCCAACCCCAACCCCCCACAAAGAGGTACTCGTAGCAGAGGTAACAAACCTCCCCTGGCCCAACCTGGAGAAGATCCTGATCCGCCCAGACGGCTACATAGCAAACACAACAGGAGAGACAGAAGCCTGGCTCAAGTAAAAACCCGGCCAACCGCAGGGGGGTCCAGGGGCGGCGAAGCCCCCCTGGCGGGGGTCTGGGGGTCCGACCCCCAGAACAAACGCGAAAGAGGGGTGCGTTCGCGCTCTCCGCGAACACACCCCTCCCAACCTCTGTAGCGGGGACAGGATTTGAACCTGCGACCTCTGGGTTATGAGCCCAGCGAGCTACCGAGCTGCTCCACCCCGCGTCGTGGCACCTACCTTACGCCCTCGTTTCGCGGGGGTGCAAAGCAGGTGCCGTCGGCGTTACCGAGGTCACCCTCCGGGCTGGGTGCTGGGCGGTGCGGTGCTGGTCCCGGGGGCGGCTGTCTTGGCTGCTTCGTACGCGCGGGCGGCTGCGTCGAGGGCGGCTAGGGCGGCGCCTTGGTCGGTGAAGTTGCCGGATTGCTGGGCGGCTTTGAGTTTGGCGATGGCCGATTGGATGTCGGCGACCGCGCGGTCGAGGGCCGCGTTGCCGCCGCCGTTGTTGGCGGGCGGGGTGGTGGTCGGGTTGGTGGAGGTGGGTGGGTTGGTCGTGGGCTGGCCGGCTTGGGGTGGCGTGGTGGTGGCTTCGCCGGTGCCGGCGCCGAAGACCTGGTCGAGGGCTTCCTGGAGGGTGGCGCCGTAGCCGACCTTGGGTCCGTAGGAGACGAGGACGCGGGCCAGCTGCGGGTAGCTGTTCTGGTTGCGCTGCCGGATGTAGACGGGTTCGACGTAGAGGAAGCCGTCGGCGACCGGGAGCGTGATCAGGTTGCCGTAGATGGGAGTGACGTTGGGGTTGTTGAAGAGGGTGCGGTCCTGGGCGACGCGGGAGTCGCTCTGGAACCGGTTCTGGACTTGGACCGGGCCGTCGACCTGGGTGGCTCCGGTGGCGGCGCTGGGTAGCTGGAGGACGCGGATCTTGCCGTAGTCGGCCGGGTCGGAGGAGACCGACATCCAGGATGCGAGGTACTGCCGCTGCTGCCCGGTCAGGGAGCTGGTCAGCTGGAACGTCGGCTTGGTCTGGCCCGGGGTGTCGGCGAGGACGTAGTAGCCGGGCTGGTTGGCCGCGCCGGCCGCGGCCGGGTTGGAGCCGCCTTCGGCGGTCGGGTCCTGCGGGACGCTCCAGAAGGCCTGCTGCGAGTAGAACTCCTGCGGGTTGCTGACGTGGTAGCGCGACAGCAGTTCGCGCTGGATCTTGAACAGGTCCTCGGGGTAGCGGAAGTGGGCCCGCAGGTCCGGCGAGATTTCGGAGCTCGGCTTCACGAGCCCGGGGAAGACCTTCTCCCAGGCGTTGAGGACCGGTTCCTTGTCGTCGATCGAGTACAGCGTCACGGTGCCGTTGAAGGCGTCGACGGTGGCCTTGACCGAGTTGCGGATGTAGTTGATGGAGCTGTTGGCCTGGCGGGCGACGCCGTTGAGGGAGTCGTTCGTGGCCGCGCCGAGCTGGGTCTGCTGGGCGTACGGGAAGTTGTTGAGCGTGGTGTAGCCGTCGATGATCCACTGGATCTTGCCGTCGACGACCGCCGGGTACGGGTCGCCGTCGAGAGTCAGCCACGGCGCGACCTTGCTGACGCGGTCGCGCGGGTCGCGGTTGTACATGATCTTGGAGTTGTCGCCGATGGCGTCGGAGAACAGGATGTTGCGTTCGCCGTATTCGGCGGCGAAGGCGAGGCGGTTGAACCAGTTGTCGATCGAGACGCCACCGCTGCCCTTGTAGGTGTAGCGGTCGGTGGCGGTGTCGTACTCGCCGGGCGCGTTGCCGGAGGTACCGCCGACGATGGCGTAGTCGGACTCCGCGGCGGACAGCTCGCCGTAGTAGATGCGGGGTTCCCTGACCTCGATGCCGGGCTGGCCGGACCCGGACGAGCCGGCGCCCGTCGGATTCTGCGTGTCGCTGGTCGTGGCGATCGGGTAGCCGCCGTCGGAGTTGGCGTCCTTGACCGCGCGGTCGATCGTGTTGGCCGGCGCGACGACGAAGCCGTTGCCGTGGGTGTAGACGAGGTGCTTGTTGATCCAGCTGGTCTGGTTGCCGGTGAGGCCCTCGGTCTTGATCTCCTTGGCGGCGACGATGTAGTCCTGCGTCACGCCCCCGACGGTGTAGCGGTCGATGTCCAGCTTGGCCGGGAAGCCGTAGAAGTTCTCGCGGCCGACGCGCTGGGTGAAGGTGTCGGACAGGATGTTCGGATCCAGCAGCCGGATGTTGGACATCGTCCCGGTGTCGGCCTTGATCTGGTCCGGGGTGGCGTCCGACTTGCCGGTGTAGGGCTGGTACTGGACGTCGGTGAGGCCGAAGGCGCGGCGGGTGGCGTCCATGTTGCGCTGGATGGACGTCGCTTCCTTCTCGTTCGCGTTCGGCTTGACCGAGAACTGGTCGAGGATGGCCGGCCAGGCGACGCCGACCAGGATGCCGGACAGGATCAGCAGCACGAGCGAGATGGCCGGCAGCTGCAGGTTGCGCAGGAAGGCACCGGCGAAGAAGGCGATCGCGCAGATCACCGAGATGCACAGCAGGATCAGCTTGGCCGGCAGGACCGCGTTGAGGTCGGTGTAGGTCGCGCCGATGAACAGCGGGAAAGCCCGATCGGACAGCAGCAGGTTGTACCGGTCGAAGAAGTATTCGACCGCCTTCAGCAGCACGAAGAGCCCGACGGTGATGGCGAGCTGCGCGCGGGTCGGGCCGGCGAGCTGGCCGCCCTTGCCGGCGAGCCGGATGCCGCCGAAGACGTAGTGCGAGATCAGCGCGCCGAAGAAGGAGATGACGACGGTGATGAACAGCCAGCCGAGCAGCCAGTTGATGAACGGCAGGTCGAAGGCGTAGAAGCCGACGTCGTTGCCGAACTCCGGGTCGGTCTGGCCGAACGAGGTGCCGTTGAGGAACAGCTGCACGACCTGCCAGTCGCCCTGGGCGGAGAGGCCGGCGATGAGGCCGGTGAGCACCGGGATGCCGACGCCGAAGAGGCGGATCCGGGCGACGATCGCCGAGCGGTAGCGCGCCAGCGGGTCGTCGGCGCCGGAGATCGGCACGAACACCGGGCGCGTCCGGTAGGCGATCATCAGGCTGATCGCGAGTGCGCCGCCGACGAGCAGGCCGACGGCGAAGAAAAGGATCACGCGGGTGATCAGCTGGGTGGTGAACACCGATCGCGCGCCGACTTCGCCGAACCACAGCCAGTCGACGTAGGTGTCGAGGAGCCGGGCCCCGAGCAGCAACGCCAGCACGATCACCGCGGCGATGATGAGGAGGATCCGGCTCCGCCGGGACAGCTTCGGCAGGCTCACCGGGGGCCGAGTCGCCACGGCACACGCTCCTGTCTTCGTCAACACTTGAGCAGGGGCGCGTGCGCCCCCTGATTCCCTAACTCTACGGATGCCCGGTGAAGTTCCCGGGACCCGCCCAAACCGGACTCGCGGCGTCGGCGGCCCGGCCGACCTGACACGATGTGCGCATGGCAGCGAACGAAGCGCGACAGGCCGGTGTGGCCGCGCTCGCCCGTGAAATCGAGGACTTCATGGCCGCGGGCGGCTGGGACCAGCCGCCGCAGCTGTTCGCGCTGGTGCCGACGGCGGCGCTGCTGGACGAGCAGCCGGAGCTGGCCGGGCAGCTCGACCGGGCGAACCCGCTGACGCCGGTCGCCCAGGAAGCGCTGCCCGAGGGCGACCTGGCCGAGGCGCTGGGCCGGATCGCGTGGCCGGATCTGGTCATCGGGTGCGCGCTGGCCCAGGAGATCATCGTGCTGCCGCCGGGCTCGGAGTCGGAGCTGCCGGACGTCGCCGAAGCGGACGCCGAGAGCCTCCGCCGCGCGGCCGCCGACCACCCGCAGCGCACGGAGGCCCGCCTGGTCGCGGCCGTCCTGCGCGACGGGGAGGGCGCCTGCGTGATGCGGCTGCGCGGCGCCGGCACGGACGAGTCGATGGACGAGATCGTGGAAAGCCCCGACCTGGCGCCGAACCTCGTCGAAGCGCTCAAGATGACCTTGCTTCCTTGACTCGACCATGCCGAATCGGTCACCGGAACGCTGTCGATCTACGTTTTCCGAAGTCTGCGCCCCATTTGTCCCATTAAGGGTGACAATGCGACAAATTGCCAACCTTGCAAAGCAATCGGTTGGCTGCTAACGTCATTTCCCGATGCGTCTTCCGGGGAGGGTGACGACAATGGCATACATGCCGGCCTTATTGCATGTTCCCACGCACATTACTACCATTCAAACAACTCGGCACAATTGAGCCTTCCTCGACATATCTCCAGTCTGCGCGACGGAGAACATCGTCGCGCGTATCTGCAGGCAATTCCTTTTTGAATTCCTCTTGATACGGAGGCAGTTTGTGGAACTCGAAGAACCATCTGCCGCTCGATTGATCCTCGCCTTCGACGGTACCTGCATGACCTGTCGGCAAATCTCCGTCACCGTCGCCGCCGCCTGCAACGAAAAGCTGGAGGTGCTGCCGCTGTCCGATCCCCAGGTGGAACAGTGGCGGCACCAAGCTTTGGGCCCGGAAGCACGGAACGCACCCACACTGATCGGAGCGACCGGAACCGGCGTCCGTGCATGGCTGGGGCTGGCCATGGCGTTTCCCCTGCTACGCCAGATCGGGCCTTGGCGGATGATCCGGATCCTGACCGCGCTGGGCCGGCTCAAGCGGGAATCCGACGAATGGCTGGCCGTCCAGGGCACCGGACAGGCACCGAGCCGGGAACTGAACCGGGGGAAGTTCCTGCACCTCGCCGCCGGCGTCGGCCTGGCGATCGCCGTACTGGGGATGGGCAGAACCCCGGCCCTCGCCGCGGAGCAGGGTCGCAGGCTGCGTGACGTCACCGACCGCGCGGGCCGGCTCCCGCAGACCTACGACGAAGTGACCGCTCTTCCGATGGCGGACAGGCGAGCGGTTGTCGGCGCGCTGACACCGCGTAATCGCAGCAACCTGTGGGTCGAGCAGATTGTGCGCTACCGGAAGTCACATCCGAATCTTTCGGCCGAACAAGCGTCGGTCCTCGACCAGGCGTCCGCGCTCGCCGCCGTCGAATCGGTTTTCCAACCGAAAGCCATCGAAGAACCGGCGATCGAAAAGCAGTTGCAAGAGCTGCAGCGGGTGGCCATAGCCGCTTTCGGCAAGGAAGAAGCCGGCAGAATCCTCGCCACATTGGGGACCGCCGACGCCGGCACTTCGGCATCACCGCAGGCCCAGTCCCTGCCCTTGGCGGGCGGAGGGCCGCTGTCCTGCAATTGCAGCCAGGAGAGTGACTTCTGTGCGATTGCGTGCTTGCCGTGCCAAGGCTGCCAGGGGAATCCGACCAGGGGGGTCTGCGTAGCCGGATATCCCGGATGCGGGCTCTTCTACGACTACGCCTGTGACGGGATGTGCGACGGCGCCTGCTATTCGTGCCTGTAGGGCCGGCTGAACCACGGTCCGGTTCGGGTGGCCCCGTCAATGCGGGAAGCCCGGCCGTTCCGCGACGCCCCCGGTGTCACTTGCCTTCGGCACCGGGGGCGGAGCCCGTCCTCGGGACCCGCCGCGTCAGCAGGACGCCGTCGGCCGCCCGGCTTTCAGGTTGGCCAGCTGGGCGAGCGCGTCGTCCAGTGTGGACACCTTGATCAGGTTGAGGCCGGCCGGCGCGGTGGTCTTGGCCTCGGCGCAGTTGTGCTCGGGCACCAGGAAGTCGGTGGCGCCGGCCTCGCGGGCGCCGACGACCTTGAACGAGATTCCCCCGATCGGGCCGACTTCGCCGGTCTCGGTGATCTCCCCGGTACCGGCGATGTGCCGCCCGCCCGCGATGTCGTCGCCCTTGAGCCGGTCGATGATGGCGAGGGTGAACATCAGCCCGGCGGACGGGCCGCCGACGTCCTGCAGGGAGATGTTCACGGTGAAGGGGACGTCGGCGCGGTCGACCGCGGTGAGGCCGATGAAGCCCTCCTTGCGGTCCGGGCGCGCGGCGAGGGTGAGCGGCACGGTCCGCTCGGGCTGGCCGTCGGACTGGAAGGTGATCTGGACGGTCTGGCCGGGCAGGGTGCCGGTGAGCGCGGCCCGCACGTCGGCAGCCTCGACGATCTTCTTGCCGTTGACGGTGATCAGCTTGTCGCCGGGCGAAAGCACGTGGTCGGCCGGGCTGCCGGAGACGATCTGCTTCGCCACCACCTTGATCGGGCTGCCCAGCTTGCGCAGGGCGGCGACCTGGGCGTTGGTCTGCGAGTCCTGCAGCTGCTGGATGTTCTCCTGCTTGACCTGCTCGTTCGTCTCGCCGGGCTTGAAGTACTCCTCGCGCGGGGCCAGCGCGTACCGGCCGCTCGCCCAGAAGCCGAGACCCTGGAAGAGGGTGACGCCGTCGTGCAGGGAGACGGTCGTCATCCGCAGCTCGCCGGTGGTCGGGTGGGTCTCGTGCCCGCTGACCTGGATGACCGGGTTGCCCGCCGCGTCGCGACCCAGCGTGTCGTAGGTCGGGCCGGGGCTGATGGCCACGAACGGCACCGGCACGACCGAGCCGAGCACCACGAAGATCAGGAACAGCGAGCCGCTGACCACGAGCGTCCAGCCACGGCGGGTCATCCGGCGGGCCTCGCCGGCCGGCTCCGGCGCCGGTTCCGGGGCGCTCTTCGCGGGGGCGGTCTCCTCGGAGGACTTGGTCACGACCGACAGCGTACGGTGACCGCGTTCGCTTCCCGGTGAAGGCCACGGTTGACGCGCTCGGCGGGCCTCGACCCGCGTACGGTGGACACATGAGCAAACCCCCGTTCGGCTTCGGACCTTCCGATCCCGACAAACGAGGTGAGAACGACCCCTCGGAAGGCGGGCAGCAGTCCGGCGCCGAGGCTTTCAACCAGCTCGGGCAGATGCTGAGCCAACTGGGCCAGATGCTCAGCCAGGCGGGCAGCTCCAGCGGGCCGGTGAACTACGACCTCGCCAAGCAGATCGCCCTCCAGACCCTGGGCAGCGCCGGCAACACCGGCGAGAGCAAGCTCGGCTTCCGGGGCGGTGACGACGCGAACGCGGCGGTCCGCGACGCGGCCCACCTGGCCGAGCTCTGGCTCGACGCGGCCACGGTGTACCCGGCCGGCGCGACGTCGACGGTCGCCTGGTCGCCCCGGTCCTGGGTGGAGAAGACGCTCCCGACGTGGCAGCGCCTGTGCGACCCGGTGGCCCGGCAGGTGTCGGGTGCCTGGATGGAGGCGCTGCCGGAGGAGGCCAAGCAGGCCGCGGGCCCGCTGCTCCAGATGATGGGGCAGATGGGCGGCATGGCCTTCGGCTCCCAGCTCGGCAACGCGCTGGCCCAGCTCGCGTCGGAGATGCTGACCTCGACGGAGATCGGCCTCCCCCTGGCCCCGGCCGGCACGTCGGCCCTGCTGCCGGCGAACATCGAGAAGTTCGCCGAGGGCCTGGAGCTGCCGAACAGCGAGATCCTGGTGTTCCTCGCGGCCCGCGAGGCGGCCCACCAGCGCCTGTTCACGCACGTGCCGTGGCTCCGGCAGCGCCTGCTGGCGACGGTCGAGGAGTTCGCCCACGGGATCTCGGTGGACACGTCGGCCCTGGAGTCCCTGGCCGGCCGCATCGACCCGGCGAACCCGGCGAGCATCGAAGAGGCGATGTCCTCGGGCCTGCTGGAGCCCCAGACGACGGAGGAGCAGAAGGCGGCGCTGCGGCGCTTGGAGACGCTGCTCGCGCTGGTCGAAGGCTGGGTCGACGTGGTGGTGGCCGAAGCGGTGGGCGACCGCCTGCCGGGAGCGGACGCCCTGCGCGAGACGCTCCGCCGCCGCCGTGCAACGGGCGGCCCGGCCGAGCAGACGTTCGCCACCCTGGTCGGCCTCGAGCTGCGCCCCCGCCGCATGAGGGACGCCTCCAACCTGTGGAAGCTGGTGGGCGACCGCCACGGCACGGAGAAGCGCGACGGCCTCTGGTCCCACCCGGACCTGATGCCGACGGCCGAGGACCTGGACGAGCCGATCGACTTCGCGGACCGAGTGGGCTCGGCGGGTTCGATCGACGACCTGGACCCGATCGCCGAGCTGGAGCGCACGGAACAGGCAGAGCAGGCCGAGCGCTCGGAACGTTCGGAGCGTTCGGAGCGCGAGAAGGACGAGCCCCCATCGGAAGAGGGCGGCAAGCAGTCCTGAACTGAGCTCCGGACGGCCGGTGCCCCGCAACAGCGGGACACCGGCCTTCTGCTGTCCGGCCCCAGGCGGTCACCCCGTCAATCCTCGGTGGAGATCCCCCACCCGGCCGCGGCCGACAACCCCTCCAGGTACCCGATCGCCCGCTCGGTCTTCGGGTACCGCTGCACCAGCGCCCAGAAGGCCGCATCGTGCCCGGGCTCCCGCAGGTGCGCCAGCTCGTGCACCAGCACGTAGTCCAGCACCCACGGAGGCACCTTCCGCAGCCGTTCGCTGACCCGGATGGTCGCGTCGACCGGCGTGCAGGACGCCCACCGCGTGCGCATCGGCGGCACCCAGCGGACGCTCGCCGGCACCGCGGTGCCGCCCAGGTACTTGCCCGACAGCAGCGCGCAGCGCGCCAGCAGGGCTTCGTCCGACGTCTTCGGCGACGCCGGCCGACGTGGTTCCGAGCGTTGCAGCTTGCGCTCCATCTCGGCGACCCAGTGTTTCTCCTCCGCCCTGGTCATCCGCGCGGGGATGAGCACGACGAGCGTGTCGTCGTTCCAATACGCGGTGACCGTCCGGTGCCGGCGCTGGCTGCGCCGCACTTCGACCTTGTGTCCGGGTGTGTCCGACGAGGGGTTCGTGTCCCCCCGGCCTCTCAGTGAGGGCATCCGTGCTTCGACCACCCGACAACGGTAAGGCCAGGCACCGACAACTCCGAGCGCCTTGAGGTCACAGACCCGAGTTGTCCACAGCCGGTTCCACTTGTGGACAACTCGGCCGTTCCGGCTCCTTGCGGGGCCTTCCCGTCGCGACCGGGTGCGATCCTGCGGACATGATCCTCGACACCGCGGACATGCCACCGGTCCTCCTGCCGGCCCACCCTGCCCTGCTCCCGGGCCTCACCGTGCTCGAACGCGGCCCGCGCGAGATCCAGATCGGCCTCGATCCGCGTCACGGCGTGATCGTCGAAAACCTGTCCCCGCACCTCCTCGCGAAAGTGCGCGCCCTCGACGGCAGCAAACCCGTCGAGCGGCTTCTGCTCGCGGAGAGCGAACACCGCGAGCAGCTGCACACGCTCCTGCGGCAGCTGACCGCGCTCGGCCTGGTCACCGACGCCGGCCGCCCCGACGGCCCGGGCCTGCGTGGCGAGCCCGGCCTCTGGTCGCTGCGCGCCCGGCACCACCAGGCGGCGATGGCCGAGCGGCGGCGCGCCGCCGCGATCTCCGTGCACGGCGAGGGCCGGGTGGCGGTGGCGGCCGCCGTGCTGCTGGCCAACGCCGGCATCGGGCACGTCGAGCTGCAGGTCCCGGGCACGGTGACCGAGCACGATCTGGGCTCCGGCTTCACCGCCGCGGACCTGGGCCGGTCCCGGCGCCACGCCCTCGCCGACCTGCTCCGCCGGGTCGATCCCGAGGTCCGCGTCACCCGCCTGCACGACCGGCACCCGAACCTCGCCCTGCTCACCGACGCCGTCGTGCCGGCGCCCGAGCTCGTCGCCGAGCTGATGGGTGACGGCGTCCCGCACCTGGCGGCGCGCGTCCGCGACGGCACGGCGATCGTCGGGCCTCTGGTCGTGCCCGGCCGCAGCTCGTGCCTGCGCTGCGCCGACCTGCACCGCACGGAGCGCGACCCGTGCTGGCCGCGCGTCGCCGGGCAGCTCGCCGGCCGGCACCAGCGGCCCGACCTCGGCGCGGTCCAGTCCTGCGCGTCGCTGGCCGTCGCCCAGGCCATGCGGGTGCTGTCCCCGAGCGCGCCGGCCCCGCCGACGTGGAACGCGACCCTCGAAATCGACGCCTTCGACGGCCGGATCCGGCACCGGGGCTGGCCGCCGCACCCGCTCTGCCGGTGCGGTGCCCGGGAGGTGATCTCGGAGACGTAGCCCACGAAGACGTCGTGCGCAGGCTGCGCGTGGCCGAGACCGCAGGGCAGAATCGCGGGTGTGACCGACTTCCGCGACCCAGCCGATCGTGACACCGCGATGCCGCGCAAGGGTGCCGCCCGTACCGCCAAGCTCGCCAGTCTCCCGCTCGGCATCGCCGGCCGGGCAGTCGGCGGCTGGGGCAAGCGGCTCGCGGGTCAGAGCGCGGAACAGGTGAACGCGACGCTGTCGGCGAAGGCCGCCGAGCAGCTGTTCGAGGTGCTCGGCACGCTCAAGGGCGGCGCGATGAAGTTCGGCCAGGCGCTGAGCGTGTTCGAAGCGGCGGTCCCGGACGACATGGCGAAGCCGTACCGCGAGGCGCTGACGAAGCTGCAGGCCGCCGCGCCGCCGATGTCGGTCCGGCAGACCCACCGGGTGCTCGCCGAGCAGCTGGGCCGCACCTGGAGCAGCCGGTTCGCGTCCTTCGACGACGAGCCGGCGGCGGCCGCGAGCATCGGCCAGGTGCACCGCGCGGTCTGGCACGACGGTCGCGCGGTCGCGGTCAAGGTGCAGTACCCGGGCGCCGACGAGGCCCTGCGCAGCGACCTGCGCCAGTTGCAACGGTTCAGCAGGCTGTTCCAGGCGTTCGTGCCCGGCACCGAGGTCAAGCCGCTGCTGGCCGAGCTCTCGGAGCGGATGAACGAGGAGCTCGACTACCAGGCCGAGGCCCAGCACCAGCGCGCCTTCGCGAAGGCGTTCGAGGGCGACCCCGGCATCCTGGTGCCGCGGGTGGTGGCGAGCGCGCCGAAGGTCGTCGTGACGGAGTGGGCGAATGGCACCCCGCTGTCGAAGGTGATCGCGGACGGTGATCGCGAAACCCGGAACCTCGCGGGCCGGTTGCTGGCGGAGTTCCACTACTCGTCGCCCGAGCGCGTCCACCTGCTGCACTCGGACCCGCATCCGGGCAACTTCATGATCACCGAAGACGGCAGGCTGTGCGTCATCGACTTCGGCGGGGTGGCCCGGTTGCCCGAAGGCATCCCCCGCCACCTGGGCGAGATGACGCGGCTGGCGCTGGACGGCGAGTCCGCCGAGCTGATGCGCCTGCTGCGGGAGAACCGGTTCATCAAGCCGGACAGCGACCTGACCGCGGATGAAGTGCTCGCCTACCTCGCGCCGTTCACCGAGCCGCTGGCGGCGCCGACGTTCCACTTCACCCGGCGTTGGATGCAGAAGCAGGCCGGACGGGTCGGCGACAGCCGCGGCAACGACTTCCGGGTCGGCCGTTCGCTCAACCTGCCGCCCGAGTACCTGATGATCCACCGGGTGACGGCGGGCTCGACGGGCATCCTCTGCCAGCTCGACGCCGAGATCCCGGCCCGCGGCATCGTCGAGCGCTGGCAGCCGGGGTTCGCTGCCTGAGTTGTCCACAGGGTGGGCCTCGAACGGCGGGTTGAGGTCGAGTTGTCCACAGGCGGCGGGGAGGGGGTTCCACCCGGTTGGCCGAGCGGTCATGATCTTTGTATGACTGCTACACAGTGCACCGATCCGCTCACCATTCGTAACCCGCGCGGGCGCGAGGTGATGAACCTCGAACAGTTACGCCGAGCCGGCATATCCGACCGAAGAACCCGGCGGCTCTGCGGTCCGGGAGGGCCGTGGCGCCGCCTGCACCCCGGTGTCGTCCTGCTGCGCAACACGGCCCCGACGCGGCAGCAGCTGCTGCACGCCGCGATCGTCCGATACGGGCCCGGGGTGGTGATCACCGGCGCCGACGCCCTGCAGGCCCACGGCGTGAAGTGCCCGGCGGAAACCGACATCCACCTGCTGGTGCCCCACCACTGCCGGGTGGTGGCCTGCGAAGGCGTCCGCCTCGCGCGCACGGCCCGGTTGCCGGACCCGGTGGAGGTCGACGACCTCCCGTTCGCGCCGCCGGCGAGGGCGACGCTGGACCTGGCCCGCTCGGAACCCGACCCGGCCCGCATCCGGCACCTGCTGACGCTGCCGCTGTATTGGGGCCTCTGCAACCGCCAGGAGCTGCTGGCGGAGCTCGAGGCCGGCCCCCAGCGCGGCACGGCGTTGGTCCGCAGGGTGCTGCGCGAGCTCGACGAGGGGCCGATCCAGGCCCACGGCCTGGCCGCCCGCGTCCTCGACCACGTACCGCTGCCGCCGCCGAGCTGGGACCAGACGATCTGCGACCGCCGCGGCCGCCGCATCGGCGAGGCGGATGCTTGGTGGGATGAGCTGGGCCTGGCCTGGCAGTACCGCTGCACCCCGGGCCCCGGAGGAGGCTTCAGCCACCTGGCCCTGGCGGCGACGGGAATCGTCCTGGTCCGCTGCACGGTCCGGCAGTTGCAGAAGGTCCCCCAGGAAGTGGCGCAGGAGCTGGCCAGGGCGTACGGCGACGCGTCCCGGACACCCCGCCCCAAGGTCCGCGCAGTCCCGCAGGCACCGATCGGTGACGCGGCCTGATGCCGCCACCACGCTCAGGAGGTCGAAGTGATCACCAGTACTCGTCCGGCAGCTTGCCTTCGATGTCCCGGACATGCTGCCGGGCGCAGTCCGGGCAGAGCCACCGCAGCGCGCCCCGCTCACGGGTGGACACCCAGGCGAGCGCCGTAGCCGGATCATCATCGGCCGCGCGAGCCCGCCCGCACCGCGTGCACACCACCGGCTCCGGCGCGCTCACCGCAACCGTCCACAGTGGATCGCCTTGGCGCCGAGCAGGTAAAGATCGTCCCGGTGGCCGAGATAGTCCGGGCTCCGCGGATCGGTGAGCGCGGCCACGGCGGCGAGGTCATCGGCATCGAGCCAGTCCCCGGCCGACTCCGCAAGCCACCCGACGCGCTGGACGACGTACGCACGCAGCAGGTCCGAGCCGGGCATCGGGTGATCGATGAGAGCACCGAAGGATTCGACATCCTCGAGCCCGGCTTCGCGAAGAGCCCGCGGCCAGCCGTAGGGCATGCCGACGCTGCCCGCAACCCCGGCCCGCATCCGTTCGAACCAAGCCCCCCGGGCGGCGAGCAACCGCTGCTCCAACCCGGGCCGCCCGACACCCAGCTCCCACGGAAGGCACCGCATCTCGAGCCCACCCTCGGAGACGGCCAGCACCCCACCGGCCCGCAACAAGCCGGCCAGCGTCCGCAGGGCGGCTTGCTGATCACCGACGTGGTGCACCACCCCGGACGCCCAGACAAGATCGGCAGCGGGAACGGCCAGAGCGGGATCGGTGAGGTCCCCGAGCAGGCTGACCACCTCAACGGAGTTCCCGGCCACCTCGGCAACGGCCCGTTCGGCCTCGACAAGCAGCTTGGAGGTGGCATCGAAGAGCACAACGGTCCCACCGGAGCCGAGGGCAAGCGCACGCGCGAAGAGCACGCTCATCCCCCCGGCCCCACACCCGACATCGACAACGGTCGGCCGAGCCCCCACGGACCCGACCAGCCGCCGAGCAACGGGCCCGAGCGCCTCGGCATCAAGGGCATCGGCCATGCGCAACTGAGCCAGGCGGTCCGCCCAGTCGATGTCGCCGTGGGAATGTCCGGACATCACCCCATTCAACACCAGCACCCCGCGCCCGGAGCACCGCGCAACGAGACCACCCGAAGGAGGCCAAGCCGCACCAGCGCGCCCGCCCGGCGCAGCGCCACCCACACCACAGAGACCACGCGCCCGGCCCAGCCGCGCCCCTCAGCCCGCCCCGGACCGACAACCGCCCGCGCGCGACCACTCACTGCGGGCGCGCCTCCGGCCCAGCCGCGCACCACCGCGGAACCGCGCCACCCGCCGACCCAAACCGCGCCCCGCAATCCGCCCACCGGGCCATACCGCACCGCACCATCCGCCCGCCGGACCGAACCGCGCCACGCCACCCACCCGCCGGACCAAACCGCGCCACGCCACCCACCGGCCCGACCAAACCGCGCCACCCACCTGCCGGACCAAACCGCGCCACGCCGTCCGCCGGAGCGAACCACACCGCGCGATCCCGTCCGTCAAGCCGCAGCCCGATCCAACCGCCGGACCAAACCGCGCCACGCGACCCCGACCGTCGGGCCCCACAGCACCACCCCCCGGGCCGCGCCAGCCACTACCTGGCCAAGCCGTGCGCTCCCACCAGACCGCGCACCAAAAGCGCGAAGGCCCCCACCACCCCCGAAACAGGGGGCGGCAGGGGCCTGCGCTCAGCTCTGGTCCTGATACCGCTCAGCCCGACGAGCAGCCCACCGGGCCACTCGCGACCATCGCCGGGCGGCGCGGACGCTACCTCGGGCCCGCTGGGCGCGGACCCCCTCCTCCAGGTCCCGTATTCGGGCCCTGGACAGTTCTTCGTAAAGCAACATCTCGCTGATCTCCTCGATCTCGGTCTTCGTCAGCTGCAGCTGCTCGCTGCGGGGGTGGGCTTCGTAATCCCTCGTGGTGACCGGTTCGACGCTCATGCGGCGGCGCTCCGGTGATCGCCGCCGGCCTTGGCCGCGGCGGGCTCGACTGCGTTCTTGCGCGGGCGGCCTCGGGGCCGCTTGCGCGCGATCACCGCGCCGCGCTCGAAGATCTCGCCGCCCCAGACGCCCCAGGGCTCGCGGCGGGCCAGGGCGCCCGCCAGGCAGGCCTCGCGGACCGGGCAGTCCGCGCACTGCGCCTTGGCGCGCTCGAGCTCGGCCGGGGACTCCGCGAACCACAGGTCCGCGTCGCCCGAACGGCAGGGCAGCGCGACGTCGGGGACGTCGATCGGGTCGAGCAGGTCGGCGAATATTGCCTCACCCGAGGTGTAGGCGATGGCCGAAGACATGGGGGTTCCTCCTTGTGTCGTACGGGTTTTCGGTTGAGTGCTGGAGCTGGGCAACGCTGGTTCCTCTTGGGTTGTGCAGCCAAAAACACGAAGGCCGCGGATCCGGGTTTTCCGGTTCCGCGGCCTTCGTGAGCCTCGTGTCCTGACTAGGTCAGGAACTTCGCTCCCGTATCGACAACGGAACACGGAACTGCTTGATGGTCGGCAGATCGGCCTGCGGGTACGCGGCGACAACGCCCTGCGTCCCGAAGACGACGACACCGGTGGCCCAACGACGCGAGACGCGCCGCATGCCACGGATCTCGTGAGCGCTCGCGAACACATCGGTGCCCGGGCGCTGAGCAGCCGCAACTTCCGCGGCGCAGGACAGACGGGTGCCCGGGTTCGTGAGCGTCATGTTGATGGTCATTTCACCGGCACCTCCTTCTGTACTCTGTACACGCGGCCGCCGAGCGGCGCTGTCCGTAGATCCCCAGTCGAGCCCTTCGGGCTCGGTACTGGCAGGTTATTGCTCTCCACCACACCGGTGCAACTCAATTAACGGGAAAATCCTCGAAGTTACGAAGATCGCCCCTGAGCAGCGGGTTCGCCGCGTCGATCATGGTCCGGACGCGGTCAAGAACCCGTCGAGGCCCGGACGACGCCGAGGATCTCCGCGCCGAAGCGCTCGAGCTTCGTCGCGCCGATGCCGGAGATCGACACCAGCGCCGCCTCGTCGGCCGGGCGCTGCTCGGCGATGGCCATCAGCGTCGCGTCCGTGAAGACGACGAACGCCGGCACCTTGAGCTCGCGCGCCCGGTCGGCGCGCCACGACTTCAGCCGCTCCAGCAGGTCCTCATCCACTGTGGACGGGCAGCGCCCGCAGCGGCCCAGCTTGACGTCGAGGGTCTCCAGCAGCGGCCCGCCGCAGACGCGGCAGCGCGTCTTGACCGGCGTCGACGGCTTCTGCTGCTGGGACCGTGCCACCCTGGCCGCCGGGTGGTCCTCCGGGACCAGGCCGTAGAGGAACCGGCTGCGCCGCCGGTTGCGCCGCGCGCCCGGCGTGCGGGCCAGCGCCCAGGACAGCCACAGGTGCTCGCGGGCCCGGGTGACGCCGACGTAGAACAGCCGCCGCTCCTCCTCGATCGCCGCTTCGTCGCCGTCGGCGTGCAGGATCGGCATCGTGCCCTCGGCCAGGCCGACCAGGAACACCGCGTCCCACTCCAGGCCCTTCGCCGCGTGCAGCGACGCCAGCGTCACGCCCTCGACCGTCGGCGGGTGCTGGGCCGCGGCGCGCTGGTCGAGCTCGGCGTTGAACCGGGGCAGGTCGGCGTCCTCGACCGTCGAGGCGAGCTCCTCGGCCAGCTCGACGATCGCCAGCAGCGCGTCCCAGCGTTCCTTCGCCGCGCCACCCGCCGGCGGCGACTCGGTCAGGCCGACCCGCGCGAGCACCGACCGCACCGTCGTGACCAGGTCGGAACTGACGTCGCCGCTCGCCGCCCGCAGCGCGGACATCGCCTGCCGGACCTCCGTCCGGTTGAAGAACCGCTCGCCGCCGCGGACCAGGTACGGGATGCCGGCGTCGGCCAGCGCCGACTCGTAGGCCTCCGACTGGGCGTTGATCCGGTAGAGGACCGCGATCTCGCTCGCCGACACACCGCCGTCGAGCAGCTCGCGCACCCGGCGCGCGACCGCGCCGGCCTCGACCGCCTCGTCGTCGAACTCGGCGAAGCGCGGCTCCGGTCCCGGCGGCCGCTGCCCGATCAGCTTCAGCCGCGAGCCCGCCGGCCGGCCCCGCGCCGCGCCGATCACGCGGTTGGCCAGCGCGACGACCTCGGGCGTCGACCGGTAGTCGCGTTCGAGGCGGACGACGGTGGCGTCCGGGTAGCGCCGCGTGAACTCCAGCAGCGGCCGCGGCGACGCGCCGCCGAAGGAGTAGATGGTCTGGTTGGCGTCGCCGACGACGGTCAGGTCGTCGCGGCCGCCGAGCCACGCGTCGAGCAGGCGCTGCTGCAGCGGCGTGACGTCCTGGTACTCGTCGACGACGAAGCAGCGGTAGCGGTCCCGGAACTCCTCGGCGACGGCGCCGTGCTCCTCGAGCACCGCGGTCGTGTGCAGCAGGAGGTCGTCGAAGTCGAGCACCTGCGCGGTGTTCTTCAGCTCCTCGTAGCTCCGGTAGACCTCGGCGACCTGCGCCGCCGGCGCCGGGATGTCGCGCTGGGCGCGCGCGGTGACGGCCGGGTAGTCGTCCGGGCTGATCAGCGACGCCTTCGCCCACTCGATCTCGCTCGCCAGGTCGCGCAGGACTTCGACCTCGGTGCCGAGCTTGGCCCGGTTCGCGGCCTGGCCGACGTACCGCAGCTTGTTCTCCAGCAGGTCCCACGGCCGGTCCCCGACCACGCGCGGCCAGAAGTACCGGAGCTGGCGGCGGGCGGCGGCGTGGAACGTCAGCGCCTGCGCCGCGTCGACGCCGAGGCCGCGCAGCCGGGTCCGCATCTCCCCCGCGGCGCGCGTCGTGAAGGTGACGGCGAGGACCTGACCGGCGGAAACGTGCCCGGACCGGACGAGGTGGGCGATCCGGTGGGTGATCGTGCGGGTCTTGCCCGTGCCGGCGCCGGCGAGCACGCAGACCGGCCCCCGTGGGGCACTGGCGGCGGCGCGCTGCTCGGGGTCGAGGCCATCGAGCAGACGGTTCAGGCTCCTGGGTGAAAGTACGCCGGTCACGTCCGGCATCCTCGCAGAGGGGGACGGGGAAACGGGGCAGGGGCACGCGGCCGTATCCTGGTCATATGGCGGGTAAGCAGGACAAGGAAGCGGCCAAGCAGGCCAAGAAGGAGAAGCGCGCGGCGAGCAAGGCACGCCGTGGCCAGCTCTTCGAGGCCTTCAAGATGCAGCGCAAGGAAGACCCCTGGCTCATCCCGTGGATGGTCGGGGCGATCGTCGTCGTCGCCGGCGTGGCGTTCGGCATCGGGTTCTTCTTCGACGCGCAGTGGGTGCTGCTGCCGCTGGGCCTGGTCCTCGGCGCCCTGCTCGCCATGATCATCTTCGGCCGGCGCGTCCAGAAGACGGTCTACTCGAAGGCCGACGGCCAGCCCGGCGCTGCGGCGTGGGCACTGGAGAACCTGCGCGGCCGCTGGAAGGTGACGCCGACCGTGGCGGCGACCACCCAGCTCGACGCGGTGCACCGGGTCCTCGGCGGCCCCGGCGTCGTGCTGGTCGCCGAAGGCGCGCCGCACCGCGTGAAGACGCTGCTCGCCCAGGAGAAGAAGCGCGTCTCCCGCCTGATCGGCGACACGCCGATCTACGACGTGACGATCGGCCACGACGAGGGCCAGCTCCCGCTGAAGAAGCTCCAGGGCTACCTGATGAAGCTGCCCCGCAACCTCAAGCCGGCCCAGGTCGACGCGCTCGAAGCGAAGCTGGCCGCCCTCGGCAACCGCGGCGCGGCCCTGCCGAAGGGCCCGATGCCGGCCGGCGCGAAGATGCGCAACGTCCAGCGGACGATCCGCCGCCGCTGACCCCCGCGTACGAGAAGGCCCCCGCCCGGATCCCGGGTGGGGGCCTTTTCACATGCGCCCGGCCGCCGGTGCCGCTCGGGGTCGCGGCCCTCAGCGCATCCGGATGACCACGGTGCCGGTCAGCCGGTCGAGCCAGCTGCGGCCGTCGGCGTTGCGGACCGCCGCCGGGATGAGCACGAACGTCAGCGCGGCCCGGACCAGCGCGCGCAGCGGGCCGACCAGCGCGGCGCCGTCGAGCCGGGCGACGCGGATGCCGACGACGGCCATCCCCGGCGTGAAGCCGAAGAAGCCGGCCGAGACGACCGAGATGACCGCCCAGACGCCGCCGGACCAGAGGTTGAACTGCTGCATCGCGGCCGGGTCCTGCAGGCTCGGGTGCAGGAAGATGGCCGTGACCAGGGCCGCCACCACGAGGTCGACGATCAGCCCGAGCAGCCGCGCGCCCCCGCTCGCCGCCGAGCCGACGCCCGATTCCGGCAAACCGAACTTCTCGCCCGGCCACCGCGAGCCGTGTTGATCAGTACCCGGACCACCGTCGCCGGTGCCGGGCAGCCATTCACCGGTCCATCTCGCCACCCGTCCAGGGTATGCCGGTGGCGTGGAGCACATCCGACCTGGTCGGATACCCGATATCGACCACCCGTTAACACCGGCGAAACATACGGGTGACGGTCGGGCAACACCGCACTTTTAGCGTGAGCCGAAGAGAGCACTGCCGTACGAGCTCGAACGAGAAGGAGTCACCGAGGGTGCCCACTACTCCAGACGACATCCAGCGCCTCATCGCCGATGAGGACGTCGAGGTCATCGACGTCCAGTTCTGCGACCTGCCCGGCGTGATGCAGCACTTCACGGTTCCCGCGAAGGCCTTCACCGAAGAGGCCTTCGAAGAGGGTCTCGCGTTCGACGGCTCCTCGGTGCGCGGCTTCCAGTCCATCCACGAGTCCGACATGCTGCTGCTGCCGGACGCGGCCACCGCGCGGATCGACCCGTTCCGCAAGGCGAAGACGCTGGCCCTCAACTTCTTCGTGCACGACCCGTTCACCCGGGAGGCGTACAGCCGCGACCCGCGCAACATCGCGCGCAAGGCCGAGCAGTACATCTCCGAGTACGGCGTCGCCGACAACGTCTACTTCGGTCCCGAAGCCGAGTTCTACATCTTCGACTCGGTCCGCTTCGACTCCGCCGAGCACGCCTCCTTCCACGAGATCGACTCGATCGAAGGCTGGTGGAACACCGGCGCCGACGAGGTGGGCGGCAACCAGGGCTACAAGACGAAGTTCAAGGGCGGCTACTTCCCCGTCCCGCCGGTCGACCACTTCGCCGACCTGCGCGACGACATCGTCCGCAACCTGCAGGGCTCCGGTTTCGAGATCGAGCGCGCGCACCACGAGGTGGGCACCGCCGGCCAGACCGAGATCAACTATAAGTTCAACACGCTGCTGCACGCGGCGGACGACCTGCAGCTGTTCAAGTACATCGTGAAGAACACGGTGTTCGCGGCGGGCAAGACGGCGACGTTCATGCCGAAGCCCCTCGCCGGCGACAACGGCTCGGGCATGCACTGCCACCAGTCGCTGTGGAAGGACGGCCAGCCACTGTTCCACGACGAGTCGGGCTACGCCGGCCTGTCGGACACCGCGCGCCACTACATCGGCGGCCTGCTCAAGCACGCCCCGAGCCTGCTGGCCTTCACGAACCCGACGGTGAACTCCTACCACCGCCTGGTCCCGGGCTTCGAGGCCCCGGTTTCGCTGGTCTACTCGCAGCGCAACCGCTCGGCGTGCGTCCGCATCCCGATCACGGGCAACAACCCGAAGGCCAAGCGCGCCGAGTTCCGCTGCCCGGACTCGTCGGGCAACCCGTACCTGGCGTTCTCGGCGATGATGATGGCCGGCCTCGACGGCATCCGGAACAAGATCGAGCCCCCGGAGCCGATCGACAAGGACCTCTACGAGCTCCCGCCCGAGGAGGCCAAGGACGTCAAGCTCGTCCCGGGCGACCTCGGCACGGTCCTCGACACCCTGGAAGCGGACCACGACTACCTCCTCGAGGGCGGCGTGTTCACCCCCGACGTGATCGAGACGTGGATCTCGTACAAGCGCGAAAACGAGATCGACCCGCTGCGCCTGCGCCCCCACCCGTACGAGTTCGCCCTGTACTACGACGTGTGATCGGCTAGGACGCCCACGGACACGCCGGTGGCGAGGAGCGAAAAGCCCTCGCCACCGGCGTTTCTCGTCTCACTCCGACGGCGACAGCAGCTTCATGTCCGCGCCCGCCGCTTCATAGTGGCCGCGCGGGTCCGCCACCAGCTTGCGGCGCTCCAGGTCCATCAACCCCAGCGTGCAGGTGATCTCCGCGGCCAGCGTGCCGTCCGGCTTGAGGATGTTGGAATCCATTCTGAACGTCTTGCCGCTGCCGAACTTGACTTCGCACGTCACGTCGACCTCGTCGCCCGCGCGCAGCTCGCGGCGGAACACCACGTGGGTCTCCAAGAGCACCGAAGCCAGGCCCGGCAGCCCCTTCAGCGCGCCCGCCGCTTCGAGGAGTTCCAAGCGGGATACCTCGCCGTACGAGTGGTACACGGCGTGGTTGAGGTGGCCCAGGGTGTCCAGCTCGTAGTGCCGGACCTTGATCCGGGTCCGGAACGGCTCGCGATCGGTCACCAGGCCACTGTAGGTCAGGCTTCGTAGAACAGGTGCTCCACCACCGCGTGCGCCCGCCTGGTGATGCGGCGGTACGTGTCGAGGAACTCGCCGGGGTCGTCGCCCGCCGAGTGGCCGAGGACGCGGGCCACCGCCGCCAGGTCGCGGCCCGAGCCCGGCACCTGGTCGACCGCCTTGCCGCGCACCAGCATCCCCGCGTTGCGCACGCGGGTCGCCAGCAGCCACGCCTCGGCCAGCGAGTCCGCTTCGGGCTGCTCGGCCAGGCCCGCCTCCGGGAGCACCGCCAGCGCGTCGAGCGTCGACGTCGTCCGCAACCCCTCGACCTCGTGGGCGTGCTGGAGCTGCAGGAGCTGCACCGTCCACTCGACGTCCGCGAGGCCGCCGCGGCCGAGCTTCGTGTGCAACGTCGCGTCGGCGCCGCGCGGCATTCGCTCCGTCTCCACCCGCGCCTTGATGCGGCGGATTTCGCGCGCCTTCGTCGCGTCCAGGCCGCCTTCGGGGTAGCGGATCGGGTCGATCATCGCGATGAAACGGTCGCCGAGGTCGTCGTCGCCCGCGATGAACCGGGCGCGCAGCAGCGCCTGTGCCTCCCACACCTCGCCCCACCTCGCGTAGTACGCGCGGTAGGACTCCAGCGTGCGGACCAGCGGCCCGCTCCGGCCCTCCGGGCGCAGGTCGGCGTCGACCTCCAGCGCGGGGTCCGAGCTCGGCGCGCCCAGCATCTTCCGGACGGTCTCCGCGACCGACGAAGCGAACTTCACGGCGTCGGAGTCCGAGACCCCTTCGGACGGCTCGCACACGAAGAGCACGTCGGCGTCGGAGCCGTAGCCGAGTTCGGCGCCGCCGAGCCGGCCCATGCCGATGACGGCGATGCGCGCCGGCGTCCGGCCGAGCTCGGCCTGCCGCTGGCGGAACGCCGAGGCCAGAGCGCCCTGCAGTACCGCGACCCACACCGAAGACAGCGCTTCGCAGACCGCCGGCACGTCGAGCAGCCCGAGCAGGTCCGCGCAGGCGACGCGCAGGAGTTCGTGCCGCCGCAGGGAACGCGCGGCGGCGATGGCCGCGTTCAGCCCGGGCTGGCGCCGGACGGCGGCCCGCAGCGACGTCGCCACCTCGGCGGGCGTGCGGCCCAGCAGGCGGGCCGGGTCGCCGAGCAGCTGCAGCACCTCCGGCGCGCGGACCAGCAGGTCCGGCACCAGCCGGGACGTGCCCAGCAGGAAGGCGAGGTTCTCCACGACCGTGCCTTCGTCGCGCAGGACCCGCAGGTACCACGGGGTTTCTTCGAGCGCCTCGGACACCTTCCGGTACGACAGCAGGCCACCGTCGGGGTCCGGGGTGTCGGCGAAGAGGTCGAGCAGCACCGGCAGCAGCGCCTGCTGGATCGCCGCGCGGCGCGAGACGCCCGCGGTCAGGGTCTTGATGTGCTGGAGCGCGCCGTCGGGTGCGGTGTAGCCGAGCGCGGCCAGGCGGCTGGCGGCCTGCTTCGTGGTCAGGCGCAGCGCCTCGGCCGGCACGTTCGCCACCGACTGCAGCAGCGGCCGGTAGAAGATCTTCTCGTGCAGGCGCCGGATGCCCTTGCCGTGCCGCCGGAACTCCGCGAGCAGCGCCTCGCCCTGGGTCTTGCCGCCGCTCGCCTTGATCCCGCTGGAGCGGGCGATGATCCGCAGCTCGTCGGTGTCCGCGGGCGCCGGGAACAGGTGGGTCCGGCGCAGCCGCCGCAGCTGCAGCCGGTGCTCGATCATCCGCAGGAACTCGTACGACGCGCCCAGCTCGGCGGCGTCCTGACGGCCGACGTAGCCGCCTTCGCCGAGCGCCTCGAGCGCGTCCATCGTGGACGGTGAACGCAGGTCCGCGTCGACCCGGCCGTGCACGAGCTGCAGCAGCTGCACCGCGAACTCGACGTCACGCAGGCCGCCGCGGCCCAGCTTCAGCTCGCGGTCGGCGTGCTCGGACGGCACGTGCCCCTCGACCCGGCGGCGCATCTGCTGCACCTCGGCGACGAAGTTCTCCCGGTCGGCCGCCGACCACACCAGCGGCGCCACCATCTCGGCGTACTGGCGGCCGAGCTCGGCGTCGCCCGCCACCGGCCGCGCCTTGAGCAGCGCCTGGAACTCCCAGGTCTTGGCCCACTTCTGGTAGTAACCGTGGTGGCCGTCCAGCGTGCGGACGAGCGCGCCGGCCTTGCCCTCGGGGCGCAGCGCCGCGTCGACCTCGAAGCACGCCTTGCCGACGACCCGCATCATCGTGCTCGCCAGCCGCGTCGCGAGGCCGAGGTCGCCTTCGCCGACGAAGATGACGTCGACGTCGCTGACGTAGTTGAGCTCCCGGCCGCCGGTCTTGCCCATCGCGATGACCGCCAGGGTGCCTTCGGCGGACGCGCCGGCTTCGGCCTCGGCGACGACCAGCCCGGCCGCGAGCGCGGCCTCCGCGAGCACGGTCAGCTGCGCCGCGACCTCGGCGTAGCCCGGGTGCTCGAGCCCGGCCTCGACGACGTGCCCGAGGTCGGCGGCGGCGATGCCGAGCAGCTGGCCGCGGTAGGCGATCTTGAGGGCCTGCTCGGCTTTGAGCCCGGTGAGCACGGAACCGTCGTCGTCCAGGAGTGCCGTGCGCAGGGCCTCGCGGTAGCAGGCGGAGTCGGTGCACTTGTCGCCGGTGAGCGAGCGCCACTGCTCCGGGTTCGCGGCGAGGAAGTCGGCCAGCGCGCTCGACGTCCCGAGCACGCTGAGGAACCGCCCGCGGAAGGTGCGATGGCCGCGGAGCTGCGCTTCGAGCTCGGCCCACTCGGCGGCGTCGGCCTCGCGGATCCGGTCCAGGCCGCGCAGCGCGAGGTCCGGGTCGGCGGTGCGGGACAACGCCGCGAGCACGTCGGCGGCCGCCTCGACCGGGCCGGCGTCGGCCCACCAGCCGGCCGCGCGCAACTGACCCTCGGCACGGGAGTCGGTGAAGCCGTACCTCGCCGCCGAAGCGGTCGTTCGCGCGCGGTCTGCCATCACCGACCACCGTAGCCGGGGAACGCGGCTCAGGCGGCGAGCCGGCCCGGCTCGGTCCCGGCGGGCGTCGGCTCGGGCACCTGGAAGCTGTGCGCGGTGACGGGGTGGCGTCGCGAAAGCAGGTAGATGCCGAGGCCGACGCCGGCCCCGGCGACGCCCACGGCGATGGTGCCGGCGTTGCCGAGCGAGGCGATCTTGCCGGAGATCGCGCCGACGATCGCGGCGGCCGGCAGCGTGAACAGCCAGGCGACGACCATCCGGCCGGCCATCCGCCAGCGGACCGGCGCGTCCCGGCGGCCGACGCCGGAGCCGACGATCCCGCCGGAGCAGACGTGCGTCGTCGACAGCGGGAAGCCCAGCCGCGACGAGACCAGGATGACCAGCGCCGAGCTCGTCTGGGCGGCGAAGCCCTGCGGGCCCTCGATGTCGGTGAGGCCCTTGCCCAGGGTGTGGGTGATGCGCCAGCCGCCGAGGTAGGTGCCGAGCGCGAGCGCGCACGCGGCGCTGATGATCACCCAGATGGGCGGCGACGCGCCCGCGGGGAGGCTGCCCGCAGTGACGAGGGTGAGCGTGATGACGCCCATCGTCTTCTGCGCGTCGTTGGTGCCGTGCGCGAGCGAGACCAGGGACGCCGAGACGATCTGGCCGACCTTGAACCCGCGGGTGGCGGGCCGGCCGCGAACCAGGAAGCGGTAGACGAGGTAGGTGGCGGTCATCGCGACGAGCCCGGCGATGACCGGGCTGGCCGCGGCCGGGAGCAGGACCTTCTCGACGATCTTTCCGAAGTGGACCGAGTCGGCCCCCGCGGAGATCCAGGTGGCACCGATCAGGCCGCCGAACAGCGCGTGCGACGAACTCGACGGCAGGCCGACGAACCACGTCACGAGGTTCCAGACGATCGCGCCGATCAGCCCCCCGAAGACGATCGCCGGGCCGATCTTGGTGTCGTCCACCAGGCCGCTGGAGATCGTCTTGGCGACTTCGACGGAGAGGAACGCGCCGACCAGGTTCAGCACCGCCGAGATCGCGACGGCCACGCGGGGCTTGAGCGCCCCGGTGGCGATCGACGTGGCCATCGAGTTCGCGGTGTCGTGGAACCCGTTCGTGAAATCGAAAATGAGGGCCGTGACGACGACGACCACGACCAGCAACGAGGGTTGCACCCCGACCTCCGCACCCTTGTGGGGACTTCTCCCGCAAGGTACCTGACGGGTACGCCTGGCGTTAACAGGACGTTGCTGGTTGTGACCTCTGTCGTTAAGCCAGCGGTAACGTCCGTTGACTCGTCAGCGCGGGCTCGAGTTCTCCGGCGGCCAGCTTGACGAACCGCTGTGCGAACGGGCGCCAGGTCTCCTCGATGTCGGCGTGCACGGTGACTAGCGAGTCGTGCTCGAGCGAGCCGGGCCGGGCGAATTCGGCTTCCTCGGGGCATTCCGCGGCCCAGCTCTCGACGACTTCGGGCGTCGTCTCGATGTGGAACTGGACACCGTAGACACAACGCCCGAGCCGGTAGGCCTGGTGGGCGTAGCGCGGGGAGGACGCGAGCAGCTCGGCGCCGGGTGGGAGCCGGGTGATGGCGTCGGTGTGGAACTGGAGGACGTCCTGCACGAGCGGCAGGTCGGCGAACAGCGGGTCGGTCCACGCCGCGTCCTTCTTGCTGACGAGGTGCGGACCGACCTCCGGCCCGTCCGGGGCGACCTCGACGCGGCCCCCGGTGGCGACGGCCAGCAGCTGCGAGCCGAGGCAGATGCCCAGGGTGGGCAGGTTCTTCGCGGCGGCCTTGGCCAGCAGCCGCCGGACGTCGGCAAGCCACGGGTGCTTGGCGTCGTCCTCGGCGCCCATGCCGCCGCCGAGGCAGACGACGGCCTGGTAGCCGTCGAGCTCGGGCAGGTCTTGCTCCGGCTGCAGGCGGACGTCGAGTTCCGCGCCGGCCTCGGTCAGCCAGTCGCCGAGGGGGCCCAGCGGGTCCGACGTGTCCGGCTGGATGATCAGGATTCGGGTCACGTGTCCAGGGTAGGTCAGCAGGCGCAGCGGATGGCCGGGGCTTTGTCGCCTTCGACCGGGTAGCCGGCGGCGATCCAGGCGGTGATGCCGCCGGAGAGCCGTTTCACCTTGAAGCCGAGCTGGGCGAGCTTGAGTGCGCCCTTGGTGGCGGCGTTGCAGACGGAGCTTTCGCAGTAGCAGACGTACACGAGGTCGCGATCGAGGTGTTGCGTGCTTTCCGGTGTCAGGTCCCGGTAGGGCAGGTTGATCGCGCCGGGGATGCGGGCGTGGGCGAAGGCTTCGGGCGCCCGGGTCTCGACGACGACGTAGCCGTCGGTGCGGCCGGCTTCGAGGTCCTGGACCAGGTCGTCGGGATCGACCTCGAAGCCGAGCTCGGCCGCGAAGTGCGCGGCGGCGGCCTCGGGTGCGGCGGCGGGGAAGGCGAGTGTGCGCGTCATGGGGTAAATCCTGCTGGCACAGCGGGTTTCCGGACAGGGCAGAATCGGCGTGGAAGCCCGGCCTGGCCGGGGATTTCCCTGTTCTGGCCCTGCGAACCCGGGAGAGTTGCGGTGGACCACCTCGACGACGTCGACTGGCGCCTGCTGGAGCTCCTCCAGGAGGACGGCCGGCTGAGTTTCTCGGAGCTGGGTCGCCGTGTGGCACTGTCCGGCTCGGCGGTGACGGAGCGGGTCCGCCGTCTCGAGGAGCGTGGAGTGATCACGGGCTACGCGGCGAGCGTGGACACGACGAAGCTGGGGCTGCCGATCGAGGCGTTGGTCCGGGCGCGGGTGCGGAGCCTCGACACGCCGCGGTTCCGGTCGGCGGTGCTGCCGCTGCCGCAGGTGGTGGCCGCGGATCACGTGACGGGTGAGGAGTGCTGGGTCCTGCGTGTGCTGTGCCGGGACACCGCGGAGCTGGAGGAGCTGCTGGAGAAGGTGCAGCGGTACGGGGAGACGAGCACGTCGCTGGTGTTGTCGTCACCGTTGCGGCGGCGGTCGCCGGCTCGGCCGAGTTGAGCGTGTCCCGGGCATGAGAAAAGGGCCTGGGCCGGGAGACTGTTCGTCTCGACCGGGCCCAGGCCCTCTCCTTCACGTTAAGTTCGGCGGTGTCCTACTCTCCCACAACCCTTCGGTTGCAGTACCATCGGCGCTGTCAGGCTTAGCTTCCGGGTTCGGAATGGGACCGGGCG
>NZ_JBSGBK010000078.1:0-40234 GCF_053601215.1 Amycolatopsis sp. NPDC004772 | reverse complement strand
CCTTTGTTTTGTTTTGTTACTGGCTTTATGTGGTGTGCTCTGCCGATCTCGGCGCCCGGTTAACCCCCGGGGGGCCCGGCCCCAACCCCGGCGGGGGGGCGGTGCCCTCCGCGGAGGGCACCGCCCCTTTCCGCTAACCCACCTGCTTCTGCATCTCCTCCTTCTCGAACCGGGACGGCCGGGCCCTGGCGATCCGGGCGATCGCCGCGCCCCACTCGTCGCCGGGCGCGCCGCTCAGCCCGCCGAGGACCCCGCGGCAGGCGGCCTTCCAGCCCTCCGGTCCGACCTCGCCGAGTCCGAGCGCGGCCGCCACCTCGGCCTGCAGTTGCGCGTCGATCAACCGGTAGCCGTAGTAGAAGTACAGCGGGATCAGCGACGGGTCCTCGGCGTTCAGGGTGACGACCGTCTTGCCGTTGTCGCCGGCGTAGGTCTCGGCCTTCGCCATCAGCGCGCTGACCGGGCTCTCGCCGCCCGGCCACTTCGCGTTTTCGGCTTTGGGCTTGGCGATGATGTGGTGGAGCACCAGCTTCCCCCAGAGCCCGACCTTCATCACCGCGAGGACCTCGTCCTCGTGCGAGGCGACGAAGTAGTGTTCCTTGGCCGACGTCGCCCCGCCCAGGCCGTCGGCCATCGACTTGATCTCCTTGACCACGTACTCGCGATCGGTGTACTTCAGCTGCCGCTTCGGCTGCGCTTTGAGCACCCCCGGGGCGAGGTCGATCCAGGCCAGCAGCACCTTGACGACCGCCGCCCGGTCCCCCACCTGCACTTCGGTGATCTGCATGCGTGCACGTTCCCTCCACGCCCGAAGGCGTCGTCAGCACGGATTCTCCGAACGAGCTCCGAGCAGGGAGTCGCGCCGGCGTTCCCGGCGTTACACGGGATTCGGCCGAAAGTGTTGCGGCGCAGTCTGTTTCAGCTCGACGGCCGAGTGCACCACCCGGATGGCCGCACTACGCGAGCAGGGTGAGCAACCGGGCCACCTCGTCCCGGACCGCGTCCCGGCCGGGGGCCAGGTAGCGGCGAGGATCGGTGAGCGCCGAGTGCGATCCGAGCGTCGAACGCACGGCTTCGGTGAGCACCTGGTTCAACCGGGTGCCGACGTTGACCTTCACGATGCCGCTGGCCACCGCCCCGCGCAGGCCTTCGTCGGGTACGCCGGACGAGCCGTGCAGCACCAGCGGCACCGGGACCCGGTGCGCGAGCGCCGCGATCAGCGACTCGTCGAGCACCGCGCTGCGGTCGGCCATGGCGTGCGCCGAGCCGACGGCCACGGCCAGGGAGTCGACGCCGGTCGCCGCGACGAACTCGCGGGCCTCGTCCGGGTCCGTGCGCACCCCGGGAGCGTGGGCGCCGTCCTTCCCGCCGATCTCGCCGAGCTCCGCCTCGACGCGGCAGCCCGCGGCGTGGCAGCGTTCGACGACCGCTTTCGTCCGGGCCACGTTTTCGGCGTAGGGCAACGCGGCGGCGTCGAACATGACCGACGTGATGCCCAGGTCGAGTCCCTCGCGGATGAGCTCCTCGTCCTCGATGTGGTCGAGGTGGACCAGGACGGGCACGGTCGCGGTCTCGGCCAGCCGCAGGCAGGCGAGCGCGAACGGCGCGAGCGAACCGTGGTAGCGGACGGCGTTCTGCGAGATCTGCAGGACCACCGGGAACCCGCTGCGCTCCGCGCCGGCCACGACGGCTTCGGCGTGCTCGATCAGGATCGCGTTGAACGCCCCGATCGCGCGCCGCCGGGCACGCAGGTCGTCCAGCAGGGTCGTCCAGTTCATCGGATCCTCTCCACGTTCACCGCCGGAAGCCACCGGTTCCTGGCCGCGAGGTCGATCTCGCCGGCGACCGGCCGCAGCACCGCGGCGGCCGACGTGGCGACGACGTCCGCGAGCGCCGCCGTCCAGTCCACTTCGGACAGTCTGGTCAGGTGCCCGGCCAGCGCGGCGGCGCCCGCGTCCCCGGCCCCGGCCGGATTGCCGGTGACCACCTCGGCGGGCCGGGCCCGCCAGACGCCCTGGGCGGTCACCGCCGTCGCGCCTTCGGCACCGCAGGTCGCCACCACCGCGGGTGCTCCCGCGGCCACGAGGTCCCGGCAGGCGCCGGGCCCGCCCAGGTCCCCGAGCTCGTCCTCGTTCGGCATGAGCACCGCACCGCTTCCGACGACCTCGCGGAGGGCGGCGCCGGAAACGTCGGCGATGACCGGCACACCGTGCCGGGTGCACAGCCGGACCAGCTTCGCGGGGACGTCGGCGCCCAGCCCCTCGGGGACGCTGCCGGAGATCACGACGGCTCCCGCGCCGGCCGCCAGCTCGGCGTCGAGCGCGTCGACGATGCCGGTTTCCGCGGTCGCGCCGGCCGGGAAGCCGTTCTCCTGCAACATGGTCGTGCCGTCGGCGCGGGTCACCACCGCCACCGTCCGCCGCACCGCGGGCAGCGCCGGGACGAGCCGGTGCGCGAGCTCCAGGCGGTCCAGGCCGTCCCGGAACTCGTCCGGCGTCCGGGTGGTGGTCAGGGCCAGCACCACGCTCTCGCCGCCCAGTTCGCGCACCACGGCCGCGACGTTGACCCCTTTGCCGCCGGCGCGGGACCGGACGTCCGGCACCCGCACGGTCTCCCCCGGGCGCAGCACGTCCACCCGGTAGGTCACGTCGATGGCGGGGTTGAGGGTGATCGTCAGGATCCGGGCGGTCACGGCTCGGCGGTCACTTCCGCGCGGTACACCATCAGGGTCGAGCCGACCAGGGCCAGCACGATGCCCGCGAGCTGGAACCCGGTCGGGGTGGCGCCGAAGAACAGCAGCGACAGGACGATCGTCAGCACGGGCGCGAGGGCGTTGGTCACCGGCGCCACGATCGACGCCTTGCCCCGGCTCATCGCCATCACGAGGAACAGCGCGCCGACCGCGTTGAGCAGCTGGGTGCCCGCGGTGAGCGCGGGTGCCTGCCACGGGTACCCCAGCGGGAGCCCGCCCATCATCAGCACCGCGACCGGGATCAGCAGCAGCCCGCTGATCGTCATCCAGCCGAACGTCGACGCGTCGTCGACCCCGGCGAGCGCGGCCTTGCGCATGAAGAACGCCTGCACCCCCCACGCCACGCACACCCCGGCCGCCAGCACCAGGTAGAGCCACCCGCTGTCCCCGCCGTCCCCGGTCGAGACGGAGAACAGGACGACCGCGACCAGCGCGAGCAGCACCCCGGCCCACGACCACCCGCCGAGCCGTTCCCGCAGCGCGACGAAGGCCAGCAGCACGGTGACCGCGGGCGAGAGCGCGACGATCGGGAAGATCACGTAGGCCGGCCCGATCGTCAGGGCCTTGAACAGCACGAGCTGCCCACCCGCGCCGGTGAGCCCGATCAGCAGCCCGTAGCCGGCCGCGACCCGGCTCCGGCTGAACTTCTTGCCCCGCAACGAGAACCACGCGGGCACGAGCATGGTCAGCGCCCACACCACGTACACCATCGGGTCGGGGTAGGCGTAGAGCTTGGTGGGCAGGCTGGAAAAGGCGCCCCACACGCCCCAGAACAGCACCAGCAGTCCCGCGTACGGGATCCAGGTGCGGGTGGACACGGCGGTTCCGGTCATTTCGGCTCCTCAGCGAGGCAGGGACGCGGTGGGGTGGACCTGCTCGGCCCGCAACGGGTGCCCGTGCAGGCGCGCCGCGTAGAGCGCGGCACCGATGTGCGGTTCCAGCAGGGGCGCCCGCAGGTCGTACTCGAGGGACAGCGCGTCGCGGAACGACGACAGCACGTGCGCCGACCCGAACACGCCGCCGGAGTACGACAGCGGAACGCTGTGCCCGGCCTCGAAGCCGAGGGCCGTCCGGCCGACGTCCACGAGCAGGGCGAGCTCGCGCCCGGCCTCCCGCAACACTCCGGTCGCGACGGCGTCCCCGGCGTCCGCGGCCCGGACCACGACCTTGCTCAGGCTCGCGATCCGGCCCCGGTCGCCGTGCCAGCGGTTGACGACGACGTCGATCGCGTCGAAGTCGGCGGCGAGGCCCAGCGCCTGGCGCAGCTCCGCCACGAGGGGGCCGGCGGGCAGCCGTCCGTCGACCATGCGGCTGAACGCGTTCAGGCCCTGGATCGCGACCCAGTAGCCGGAGCCTTCATCGCCGAACAGCTCGCTCCAGCCGCCACCGCGCCACTGCCTGCCGTCGTGCTCGCCGTAGGCGATCGAGCCGGTGCCGGCGACGACGTTGATGCCGTCGATCGCCCCCAGTGACCCGGCCCAGCCGCAGATCATGTCGTTGCCGCAACGGTAGTTCCGGGTGCCGAGGATCCGGCCGGGGATGGCGTCGAGCACCGGCACGTCGGCACTGATCTCCCCGTAGGCGGGCAGGCCGAAGAAGGCGTAGGAGATGTCCGGCACCGGAAGGCCCGCGGCGGCACAGACTTCGCCGATCCCCTGGCGCAGCAACGGTTCCACGATCTGCAGGCCGTCGCTGAGGTAGTACACGCTCGCGGTCCTGGCCTCCGCGACCACCCGGCCGTCCGGGCTAACCAAGCAGAACGCCGTTTTCGTGCCACCGCCGTCGACACCGAGGTACACGTCAGCTCACCTCCGGAGGAGTGAAATCGTGGATGACCACGCCCTGCACCACGCGGTTCACTTCACCGTCGGGGAACGGGTTGTCCGGCGTGACGCCCAGGGCGAGCGAGCAGGCGAGCGCCGTGGTCTGGGCCGCGATCACCGCGAGCAAGGCGTGGCCGGCCACGGGGAGGCCGGGTGGCGAAGGCACGGGCCAGACCCGGGCACCCCCGGTTCCGGTGCCGTCACCCACCACGACCACCCGCTCCTCGCCGAGCGACAGCACCAGTTCGCGGGCGATGTCGACGTCGTACTGCCGGGTGTGCGGATCGGTGGAGAGGAAGACGACGGCGATGGTGCGCTCGTCGAGCACCGATTTCGGGCCGTGCCGGAAGCCCAGCGCGGAATCGGCGATGCCGACCACCTCACCCCGGGTCAGCTCCAGGCACTTGAGCGCCGCCTCGCGGGCCAGCCCGCGCAGCGGCCCGGAGCCCAGGAACACCAGCCGGGCCGGCTTGGCGCCGGCGATCGCCGACGCGTGGTCCGCGGCGTCGCCGAGCACGGCCGTCCCGGCGCGGGCCAGCGCCTCGACGTCGACGTCCACGCCGAAGGCGAGCAGGGCGGATAGGGCCATCCCGGTGAACGAGGACGTCATCGCGAATCCGCGGTCGTTGACCTCGTCCGGAAGGGACACCACGACGGACCGGCCGGCACCGGCCCACCGCCGCGCCAGCTCGCCCGCCGGATCGCAGGTGATCACCAGGTGCGCCAACTCGGGGGTCAGCCGGTCCAGCAGGTCCGCCGCCGCGACGGACTCGGGGCTGTTGCCGCTGCGTGCGAAGGACACCAGGAGGATCGGCCGCTCGTCGACCACGGCCAGGGGGTCGGCGACGATCTCGGTGGTCGCGATGGCCTCGACCGGCCGGCCGAGCCGGCGCGCGAGGTCGCGGGCCACGATCTGGCCGACGAACGCCGAAGTGCCCGCCCCGGTGAGCACGATCCGCCGGCCGGGCAAGGCGATCAGCCGCTCGATGTCCGGCCGGGCGCGCCGGACGGCGTCCGCCACCCGGAGCCAGGTGGCGGGCTGCTGCCCGATCTCCCGTGCGGTCCAGCTGTCGCCGGACGACCGCCCGTTGCTGTGCATAAGTGTTGCCTCCGATGTCCGAGGACGTCCTCCGGCAGAGTCATCCGCCGCCGCGCGAGCGGGCAAGGTTCGGTGGCCAAATGCGCATTCGGAGTGAGCGTTTCGGCGGCTGTCGTAGGCTCGCCCCATGTCCACGCGGAAACGGCGCACCACCCGGGCCGAACGGCTCTCGGAGCTGCTGCGCGTGCTCGCGGACACCGGCTCGCTGCAGGTGGGCGAGCTCAGCGCCCGGTTCGGCGTCTCCTCCGCCACGCTGCGGCGTGATCTGGCCAAACTGGAGGAACAGCGGCTGCTGACCCGCACCCACGGCGGCGCCCGGCCCCGGGGTCGCACGACCGAAGTGCCGCCGCCCTACCGGGAAAACCGGTCCCGGGACGCCAAACGCGCCATCGTGCAGGCGGCGATCCGCACGCTGCCGTCCGGGCCGCACGTCCTCGCCCTGACCGGCGGCTCCACCACGAGCGAACTCGCCAGGGAACTGCCGGGCCGGGCGGACCTGACCGTCGTCACGAACGCGTTGAACATCGCGATGGACCTGGCCCTGCACCCCCGGCTGAAACTGGTCGTCGTCGGCGGGGTCGCCCGGCCCCAGTCCTACGAGCTGGTCGGGCCCTGGGCCGAGCACGTGCTGGCCTCGATCAGCGTCGGCACCGCGTTCGTCGGCGTGGACGGCATCGACGCGACGGCGGGCATCACCACCCACGACGAGAACGAGGCCCGGACCAACCGCGCCATGCTGGGGCGCGCGCAGCGGGTGATCGTGCTGGCCGACGGCAGCAAGCTCGGGCGCACCACCCTCGCCCGGATGGGGGACATCCGGGACGTGCACGAGGTGATCACCGACTCCTCCGCCGCGCCCGGCGCGGTCGCGGCGATCCGCCGGGCCGGGGTCCGGGTCACCGTGGTCGAAGCCGCCGGCCGGTGAAACGCGCATCGCGAATGCGCGTTTCGTTGACCGCGGTCGCCGTCCTGCCTACCTTTCGCCGTCACCAGCCCCGACGATGACGGAGTTCCGGATGAAGCGTTCCTTCCCCGTCCACGGCAAGCGATTCGCCTCCTTCACGGCCGCGGGCGCGCTGGCCGTCGGCACGCTCACCGCGGTCGCCGCACCGGCGTCGGCCGCGATCACGCTCCCGCCGCAGGCCGCCGGGTTCGACTACCAGATCGGCGGCGCCTACACCCCGCCCTCGGGGGTGCAGATCGTCAGCCGCGACGTCTCCGCGGCCCCGGCGAGCGGGAAGTACAACATCTGCTACCTCAACGCTTTCCAGGCGCAGGAAGGCGCGGACGGCGACTGGCCGAGCGATCTGCTGCTGCGCGACGCGAACGGCAACAAGGTCGTCGATCCGGACTGGAAGGAGACGCTGCTCGACCTGCGCACGGCCGACAAGCGCTCGCGGGTCGCGGCCAAGGTCGGCAGCTGGATCGACACGTGCGCGTCGAAGGGCTACCAGGCGATCGAGCCGGACAACTACGACAGCTACTCGCGGTCGAAGAACCTGCTCACCACCACGCACGCGCAGGAGTACATCAAGCTGCTGTCGGCCCACGCCCACGGCAAGAACCTCGCCATCGCCCAGAAGAACACCCCCGAGCTGGCCGGCAACCGGGTCGCCAACGGCCTCGACTTCGCCGTCACCGAGGAATGCGGCGAGTACGAGGAGTGCGCCGACTACGCGGGCCCGTTCAACAACCGGGTGGTCGACGTCGAGTACACCGCGTCGGGCATGAGCAAGGGCTGCCCGTCGTGGAAGAACAAGATCAGCATGGTCCGGCGGGACCTGTACGTGGTGCCCCAGGGGACGAGCGGGTACGTCCGCAAAACCTGCTGAGGACCCGCCTTGACACGTTCGATCGCGCTCGCTTTACTGCTGTCCACGTCGGGAGCACCGACGTCAGAGGTACGCCCAGCCGGTATGTCGGTTCCACCGCGAGCCCGGACCGAGTCGCCAGGACGCGAGAGTCCGAGGCGGGGTCGTGCCCACCATCATCGGGAGTCGGCGATGATGACTTTCCCCTTCCCCCGCAAGACGAGCTGATGGACCGCCGCGGATTCCTGCGCGGCGCCGGTGGTCTGGCCCTCGGCGCCGCGCTCGCCGGCTGCGGCCCGGCGCGGGCCACCGGGGGCCCGGTCACGGTCGAGGTCTGGCACGGCCAGACCGACACCGGCAAGAAGGTTCTCGACGAGCTCGTCGCGGACTTCCACCGGACCCACCCCGGGATCCGGATCGACCTGGGCGGCGGGGTCCTCGCCGACGCGATGCTGCAGAAGATCACCGCGGCGCTCGCGTCGGGGTCGTTCCCGGACATCGCCTACGTCTTCGGTTCGGACCTCGCCAGCGTGGCGCGCAGCCCCAGCGTCGTCGACGTCACCGACCTCGTCGACGCAGGCCCCGGCTTCTGGGCGCCCGCCCGGGAAGCGGTCACCGTCAACGGCCGCGTCCGCGCGGTCCCGGCGCTGCTCGACTCCCTCGCCGTGGTGTGCAACAAGGAACTGTTCGCGGGCGCCGGGATCCCGCTGCCCGCCGCGGGCTGGACGTGGGCCGAGTTCGTCGCCACGGCGAAGAAGCTCACCGACCCGGGCAACGGCACCTTCGGCACCGCGTGGCCGGCCACCGGCGACGAGGACACCGTGTGGCGGCTGTGGCCGATGGTGTGGGACCTCGGCGGCGACGTCATCGGCGCCGGCGGGCGCGGCATCGGGTTCGCCGGCCAAGGCGTCCGCGCCCTGGAGGTGGTCCGCGACCTCGCCGCGGCGAAGGCCGTCTACCTCGACCCCAAGACCGGCAGCGAGCAGATGTACCAGGCGTTCCAAGCCGGGCACATCGGCATGGTGCCGACCGGGCCGTGGCAGCTGCCCGACATCACCGACGCCGGGGTCGACTACGCGGTCGTGCCGCTGCCGAGCTTCAGCGGCCGCCCGGTCACCATCTCCGGCCCGGACACCTGGACGCTCTTCGACAACGGCGAAGAACGCGTGGCGGCGGCCCGCACCTTCCTGTCCTGGCTGGCAGACCCGGCCCAGGACGTCCGCTGGGACGACGGCGCGGGCAGCCTCCCGCTGAGCCGCCGGACGCAGCAACTGCCCGCGTGGCAGGAGAAAACCGCCGGAACGCCGGGCCTGCCGGTGTTCGTCGACGCGCTGGAGAACGCCCGCGTCCGGCCGGTGCACCCGGCCTACCCGCAGGTGTCGGCGGCGCTCGGCACCGCGATCGTCGCCGTGCTGCTCGGCCGGGCGACACCGGCCGACGCCCTGCGCGACTGCGCCGCGGCCGCGAACGCCGCCCTGATCATTCCGCGATAGGGAGCCGCCATGCCCGGACTGCCGAGGCCCATCACCGTCACACCCATACAACGCCGGCGGCGTCGCGAAACCGCGGCCGCGTGGGCCTACGTCTCCCCCGCCGTGCTCATCATCCTCGGCCTCGGCGTGGTGCCGGTGGCCTGGTCGCTCGTGCTGTCCTTCCAGGCCGACGACCTGGTGACCCCGAGCCGCTGGGTGGGCCTGGACAACTACGCCGCGCTCGCCCAGGACCCGCACTTCGCCCAGGCCGTCGGGAACACCGTGCTGTACACGGTGTTATACGTCCCGCTCAGCATCCTGTTCGGGTTCCTGCTGGCGCAGGCGCTGAACCGGCGCATCCGCCTGGTCGGCGTCTACCGGACGCTCGTGTTCGTGCCCTTCGTGCTGTCGGCGACGGCCCAGGGTGTGCTGTTCTCCTTCATCCTCGACCCGCAGTTCGGCGCGGCCAACTCGCTGCTGCACCACCTCGGCGTGTCGCCGCAGGGCTTCCTGACCGACCCGGCGCAGGCGCTGCTGGTGCTGGTCGGCATCACGCTGTGGAGCGGCACCGGCTTCTGCGTCGTGGTGTACCTCGCGGCGCTCCAGGACGTCCCGCCGTCGCTGGTCGAGGCCGCGCGGCTGGACGGCGCCGGGACGTGGCGGGTGCTGCGGCACGTGACGCTGCCCGCGGTCACCCCGGTGACGGCGTTCCTCGTGCTGTGGCAGCTGATCACGTCGCTGCAGGTGTTCGACCTGGTGTACGTGACGACCAAGGGCGGCCCGCTCGGCTCGACCACGGTCATCGTCTACTTCGTCTGGGAGCAGGCGTTCAAGAACTTCACCGCCGGTTACGGCGCGGCGTCGGCCTACGTGCTCGCGCTGGCCCTGCTGGTCGTCGTGGCCGTCCTGCGCGTGCTGCGCCGACCGGGGAAGGCCCTGCGATGACCACACAACCCGCCCGGCTCGACGCACCCGCGACCCGCGCCGCGCTGCCCGTGCTGCGCCGGCCCCGGCTGCCGTTCAGTCCCTGGCACCTGCTGCTCGTGCCGCTGGCACTGGTGTTCGCGGCGCCCTTGGGATGGCTGCTGCTCAGCTCGGTGATGAGCAACGCCGAGATCAACCGGTTCCCGCCCGCGCTGTGGCCGTCCCATGTGGACTTCTCGGGGTACCGCTACGTCCTCGACAACGCGTTGTTCGTGCGCTGGTTCACGAACTCGCTGATCGTCTCGGCGGTCACTGTGGTGTCGAACCTGCTGTTCGGCACGCTCGGCGGGTACGCGTTCGCGCGGATGCGGTTCACCGGCTCGCGGGCGCTGCTCGCGCTGATGGTCGCGACGATGGCGATCCCGTTCCAGCTCACCATGATCCCGACGTTCCTGGTGATGAAGGAGCTCGGCCTGATCGACACCCTCGGCGCGCTCATCGTGCCGTCGCTGGTGACGCCGTTCGCGGTGTTCCTGCTGCGCCAGTTCTTCCTGTCGCTGCCCCGTGAGCTCGAAGAGGCGGCGTGGATCGACGGCTGTTCGCGGCTGCGCGTGCTGTTCACCATCGTCGTTCCGCTGTCCCGGCCCGCGTTGAGCACGGTGGCCGTGCTGACGTTCTTGAGCACCTGGAACGACCTGACCTGGCCGCTGATCGCGGTCAACCACGACACGACGTACACGCTGCAATTGGGGCTCACCACGTTCCAGGGCCAGCACCACACGAACTGGGCCGCGGTGATGGCGGGCAACGTCATCACCGTGCTGCCGGTGCTGCTGGCCTTCCTCGGCGCGCAGAAGACGTTCATCCAGTCCGTCACCTCCAGCGGGCTCAAGGGCTGACCTCCCTCCCAACCTGATCGGAATCCGATGACCCCCAAGATCACCTTCGTCGGCGCGGGCAGCGTCGTGTTCACCCAGGGCCTGCTCGCCGACCTGTTCACCTACCCCGAGCTGGACGGCGTGCACGTCGCCCTGCACGACATCGACCCGGACCGGCTGGCGACCGCGCTGGCCGCGGCTCAGCGGATCGCCGCCGTGCGGGGGGTCAAACCGGTGCTCACCGCGCACGCCGACCGCCGGGAAGCCCTTGCGGGCGCGGACTTCGTCGTGAACATGGTCCAGATCGGGATGGGCGCGGCGACGCGCACCGACTTCGAGGTGCCGGAGGAGTTCGGCCTGCACCAGACCATCGGCGACACCCTCGGCATCGGCGGGATCTTCCGCGCGCTGCGGACGTTCCCCTTCCTCCGGGCGCTCGGAGAGGACATCGCCGACGTCTGCCCGGAGGCGTGGCTGCTGAACTACACGAACCCGATGGCGATGAACGTCCAGTACCTGAGCGAAGCCACCGGGCTGACCCGGGTCGTCGGGCTGTGCCACTCGGTGTACTGGACGGTGCACGGGCTCGCCAGGCTGATCGGGGTGCCGTTCGAGGAGGTGACCTACGTCGCGGCCGGCGTCAACCACCAGGCGTGGGTGCTGCGCTTCGAGCACGCGGGCGCTTCCCTCTACCCGCGGCTGCGCGAGCTGGCCGAGTCCGACGAGCAGCTGCGGCGGCGCGTCCGGTTCGACATGCTGCGGCGGCTGGGCTACTACCCGACGGAGACGAGCGAGCACTCGGCCGAGTACGTGCCCTGGTACCTCAAGCACGACACCGAAATCGACCGCCTGCGGCTGCCGATCGGCGCCTACCTGGCCATCGTCGCGGAGAACGAGGCCGAGTACGAGCGAACCCGCCGGGCGATCGCGGCCGACGAGCCGCTGCCGGTGGAGGGCACGGGCGAGTACGCCCCGCAGATCGTCCACAGTGTCCTGACCGGAACGCCGAGGACGGTGTACGGCAACGTGGTCAACCGGGGCTTGATCGAGAACCTGCCGTCGCGCGGCGTGGTCGAGGTCCCCTGCCTGGTCGACGGCACGGGCCTCCGCCCGACCCGCATCGGCGAGCTGCCCCCGCAACTGGCCGCGCTGAACCGGACGTACTTGAGTGTGAACGAGCTGGTCGTCCGAGCGGCGATCGAGGACAACCCCCACCACATCCGCCACGCGGCGATGGCCGACCCGGCCACGGCGGCGGCGTTGCCGGTGGAGCGGATCTTCTCACTGTGCGACGCGATGGTCCGCGCCCACGGCGACCGGCTCCAGCCCGCACTGCGGGCGGTGCTCGGGCGGTGAGTCACCCGAGGTGAGCGGCTCAGGAGGTGGCGCCGCTCGGGTTCGCTCGTGGTGGGGTGGGCCGCCTCGCGATAGCCGGTGTGGGCTCGCTCCCGCCGCGGTGGCAAGTCTGGGCCGCGAAACGGCGCCACGTTGGCTTGGCCACCGGCGGGCCCCAGGTCAGGAGATCCGGCAAGCCGCCGGCGGCCCGCACGTCACGAGATCCGGCAAGCCGCGGGCGCGACCCCTCACCCAAGTCGCGCGGCGCGGGTCAGCAGGTGGCGCCGCTCCGGTTCGCTCGTCGTGCGCCGCGCTGCCTCGCGGTAGCCGGCGCGGGCCGCGTCGTGGTCGCCCGCCAGCTCCTGCAAGTGGGCCCTCACCGATACCAGGTGGTGCGATGCCGAGAGGCGGTCGTCGGCCGAAAGCGCCTCGAGGAGGGCCAAGCCCGCCGCCGGGCCGTGGACCTCGGCCAGTGCCACCGCTCGGTTGAGCGTCACCGCCGGGTTGGGCGCCACCCGCTCCAGGAGCGTGTACAACGCCAGAATCTGGGGCCAGTCCGTGGCTTCCGCCGTCGGGGCCTCGTCGTGGAGCGCGGCGATCGCCGCCTGCAGCTGGTATGGGCCGACCGGGCCGCTCGCCAGGGCGCCGGTCACCAACGCCACGCCCTCGGCGATCGCCTTGGCGTCCCACCGCGTGCGGTCCTGCTCGCCGAGCGGGACCAGGGATCCGTCCGGGGCCGTGCGGGCCGGGCGGCGGGCGTCGGTCAGCAACAGCAACGCCAGGAGCCCGGCCACCTCGCCGTCGGCGGGGACCAGCCGGTGCAGCTCGCGGGCCAGCCGGATCGCCTCGGCCGCCAGCTCGGCCCGCACCAGCCGCGTCCCCGACGTCGCCGTGTAGCCCTCGTTGAAGACGAGGTAGACCACGTGCAACACGGCGCCGAGGCGCGCCGCCTGCTCGGCCGGGGGTGGCAGCGCGAAGCCGGCCCCCTTGAGGCGGTGCTTGGCCCGGCTGATGCGCTGGGCCATGGTCGCCTCGGGCACGAGGAACGCCCGCGCGATCTCCGCCGTCGACAGGCCGCCGACCGCCCGCAGCGTCAGCGCGATCTGCGACGACGGCGTCAGTGCCGGGTGGCAGCAGAGGAACAGCAGCGTGAGCGTGTCGTCGCCGGCTTCGACCTCGCCACCGGCGGGCGGAGTGCGGAGGGCGTCCGCTTCCTCCCGCCGGCGGCGAGCGGTGTCGCTGCGCACCTGGTCGGCGAGGCGGCGCGAGGCCACCGTCACCAGCCACGCCCGCGGGTTCTCCGGCCAGCCCTCCACCGGCCACTGGGCCGCGGCCGCCACCAGCGCTTCCTGGACGGCGTCCTCGCAGGCGTCGAACTGCCCGTAGCGGCGCACCAGCGCGCCGAGCACCTCCGGGACCAGCGGCCGGACGGCCTGCCAGCCGGTCACGGCGCGACTTCGGCCTCGTGCATCAGCGGCCGGACCTCGACACCCCAGTAGCGCGCGGACGGGGCCCGCGCCGCGATCTCCAGCGCCCGGTCCATGCTGTCGCAGTCGACGATCATGAAGCTGCCCAGGAACTCCTTCGCCTCGGCGTAGGGGCCGTCGGTCATCACCGGCGTCCCGCCGGTGACCCGGACCATCTTGGTGTTCACCTCGTCGGCGACGCCGTAGGCCCCGACCAGCTCGCCCGACTCGAACAGCTCCCGGTTGAGGGCGTCGGTCTCGCGGATGACCTCGGCGAGGGTCTCCGCGCCCACCGAGTTGAAGGCTTCCTCGTTGCCGTAGATCAGCAGCATGTACTTCACCGTTCGCTCCTCTCCCACTGGCCCGTCTCGGCGGATCCGACCAGGTCACCACTGGCGCCGCGGTCGTCCAGCACCAGCTTCGACCGTCCGGTGACGGTATAGCGGAGGTGGGTCACCCCGGGCGTGTCGACGACGCGGGCCGGGACGAGCTCGATGCCGTCGTCCGCGCCGAGGCCGAGCTCGGGGCCGAACAGGCGCTGGCCGTCCCCCAGCAACACCGGCGCGATGTGCAGCTCGAGCTGGTCGAGCAACCCGGCGGCCAGCACCTGCCGCAGCAGCTCACCGCCGCCGGCCACCGCCACGTCCTTGTCGCCGGCAGCGGCCCGGGCCAGCTCGACGGCCCGCTCGACGCCGTCGGTGACGAAAGTGAAGGACGTGCCGCCCTGGCGTTCGAGCACCGCGCGGGGCCGGTGGGTGACGACGAACACCGGGGCGCGGAACGGCGGTTCGTCGCCCCACGGGACCTCGCCGGCGTCGAACATCCGCCGGCCCATGACGTAGGCCCCGGCCGCGGCGAAGGTCTCGGCGACGATCTCCGAGTCGACCGACTGTTCGCCGCCGGCGAAGCCCTGCCGCTCGCGCCAGGCCATGGCGTCGACGGCCCACCGGGTCACCCGGAAGAACCCGGGCGCTTCAGGGCCCCGCATCCAGCCGCTCATGTCCTGGTCAGGCCGGGTGTCCCGCGGCCCGGTGTAGAAGCCGTCGAGGGACACCGACATCTGGGCGGTCACCTTCGTCATGTTCACGCTCCGTGGTTGGGGGCAGACCTTGTCGGCCGCCGCTGCCCCTCAGTCGGAGCCGGCCGCGCGTTCTCGACACGCGCCGCCGCCGGCTCCTAGGCGAACCGCTCCCACGCCGACTGGCGGGTCATCCCCAGGGCCTCGCCGATCTGGGACCACGTGCCGCCCAGGTCGCGGGCCTTGCCCACCCAGGCCGCCAGGTTCTGCTGGACCTGGGTGCTCGCCGCCGACACCGGGGCCAGGTTGGACAGCACCTGCTCCAGCGGCAGGTCGTGCTCCCACGGCGCGATCATCGGGGCGTCCGCCGGCTTGCCTTCGATCACCGACACGCACAGCCCGACGCAGCCGTCGCAGATGAACACGCCCGGGCCACCGACCAGGACTTCGACCTCCGTGTTCGGCTTGGCACAGAAGGAACAACGCGCGATCACCATCGACGGCCTCCTTTGTCAGGCGCGACCTTACAGCCGTAAGGGAGCGCCTGACAAGAGGAACGCCGCCGTCCACTCGGCCAGCTCCGTCAGCCGGCCGGTCAGTTCTTCGATCTCCGCCCAGCGGCGGTGTTCGCGCTCCAGGTCCGGGACCAGGAAGTCCTCCACCAGCAGCAACAGCGTCGCGATCTCGTAGGCGACGTCGGCGAGCTGCAGGAACGGCCGGTACTCCGCTTCCGTCCCGGCCCCGTGGCGCGCGGCCCAGTCACGGGCGCCGTGGCCCGCCGTCCGGCACACCGCGACCACCGTGCGCCGCAGGTCGCCGCGGCGGGAGCCCGAGCCTCCTTCGGCCAGCGGGGCGACGTTCCAGGCCACCGACAGCAGGCAGCACCCGGCGTCGTCCATCGACTCGTTCATCACCGGACGTACTCTGCTGACCGGCACGCACAGCCGCGCCGCTCCGACTCGCTCGGTCACCCCATCGTGTGGCCAACCGGCCCGGAACGGGTGAGCATCGGCACCGAGACGAAGTCCGCGAGCGCCTGCTGGCCGGCGGCGTTGGCGTGGATGCCGTCGCCGTTGTCGTACGCCGGGAGGATGCTGTTCGGCTTCAGCGGGTCCGCCAGCACGGTGTCGAAGTCCACGACCCCCGAACACGTGCCGCCGCAGGTGTTCCAGCGCTGCACGAACAGCGCGATCTCGTGCCGGGCCAGATTCGCCTGGTCGCCGTACCCCGGCCGCGGCGTGCTGGGCGTGACGTACACCGCGATCCCGGCGGCCCGCAGCCGCGCGAACACCGCGCGGTAGCTGTCGAGGATCGTCGCCGCGTCGCAGCCGTACGCCAGGTCGTTGGTGCCGTAGTAGTAGATGACCGCCCGGACGCCGTGCAGCGCCAGGACGTCCCGGTCCAGCCGGCTCGCCGCGTCCAGGCCGGCGACCGACGGCGGCATGCCCGGGCACGACCGGGCGCTCGTCGTGCCGGAGACGCCGGCGTTGGCGACGCCGAGCGGCGCGCCCGCGGCGACGATCCGCCGCGCCAGGTCGTCGGTCCACCGGCGGTTGGTGCCGGCTTCGGTGCAGCCCGGGCCGCAGTTGGTGCTGCCGATGCCGTCGACGACCGAACTGCCGAACGGGACGACGACGCCCTGCAGCGCCGCGTTGTGCACGTCAACGGCGCTGACCACGTACGTCGACCCGACCGTGGCCGTGAACGCGCCGGCCGGGACGTCACCGGCGTGGTCACCCGAGCCCGGCGGCGTCAGGTAGTTGTCGCGCAAGGCCGCGCCGTGGCGGCCGGGCACGGCCGTGCCCTCGACCGACATGCTCACCGCGAGGTCGGAATCCGGGCGCGTCACGAGCCTCGTTTCGTCGCTCCACACCTCGCCACCGGCGGGAATCGTGACCGCGGGACGGCCGGCGAAGGTCAGGTCGCGCGCGAAGGTGACGGCGGCGCCGCCCGCGCTCGGCCCGGCCGTGGCGTGCCCGATGGTCAGCGGCCCGGCGCCGAAGGTGTTCTGGAGCCGGACGCGCACGGCGTCGCCGCCCTGGCTGAGGTGGGTGATCATCCGCAGCGTCTGCCCGGTGACGGCCGCGTCGGCCCGGCCGTCCTGCGACTGCGCCCACGACGTGAACCACGCCCGACTCGCCCCGGTGGCCCCCGGGGCGAACGCGAAGACGGCCGCGCAAACCACGGCGAGAAGGGCGAATCTGCGCACGGCGCCTCCCGAGTCCACAAAGGACGAACGTCGACGAGCTGCCCGCCGATGGTAAGCAGCCGGTCACGGAGGCGACAAGGTTTTGTCCGATCTTGTCAGCGGCGGCGGTGTCCGGTTCGATGGCGGACATGACCGAACCCCGCATCTTCGGCGACCCGTACGAAACCCCGGACGGGACCACGGTGATCCCGGTCCACCGGCCGGTCGGCGTGTTCGCGGTCCGCGACGGCCAGGCCCAGTGGGAGCCGGCGGTGGACGCCACGCGCGTCGCCCTGCTGGGCATCGGTGTCGGGCTGGTCGCGGCCACCCTCGCCGGGATCGCCATGGTGCGCCGGCCGCCGTGGCCGGACCTGCGCGGGTGGTGGCGCTAACCCTTCGCCAGCGCCTGGACCCGGCCGATCGGGCCGTTGTAGTAGTTCTGGTCCCCCGGCAGGCCGCCGCCCCGGGCGAACTGCCAGATGCTCTGCTTCGCCCACCCCGCCGGCAGCTCGCCGACCTCGGGGCCGTAGCGGGCCAGCCACAGCGGGTCGGTGTTGCCGAAGCGGTTCGTGTTGCCGGTGCAGCGCTTCCACCACGCCGTGCTCGTGTAGATCAGCGCGCTGCGCTTGACCTTCGCCAGGTAGGTGCGGGTGAAGTCGGTGATCCACGCCGTCAGGTCGGCCGGGTTCTTGCCGTAGCAGACGTCGCCGTACGGGTTGTACTCGATGTCCAGCGCGCCCGGCAGCGTCGTGCCGTCCGGGCGCCAGCCGCCGCCGTGGGCGATGAAGTACGCCGCCTGCTCGGCGCCGCCGGAGACGTCCGGGCGGGCGAAGTGGTACGCGCCGCGGATGATGCCCGCCGCGTGCGCGCCGTCGTACTGCTGCCCGAACTGCGGGTTGACGAACCCGGTGCCCTCGGTCGCCTTGACGTAGGTGAACTTCGCCCCGGCACCCGCCGCGGCGGCCCAGTCGACCGGGCCCTGGTGCCCGCTGACGTCGTGCCCCAGCGTCTGCCCGACCGTCTCCGCGCGAGGTGTCCCGTGAACGCCCTCGTGCCGCGCGATCTGGGTGCCCGCGTAGTTCGTGTCCGCCGAGGAGTAGTCGGCTCGCGCCGGCGTCGCGACCACCACGGCCGCGAGCACCGCCAGCGCGGCCGCACCCGACAGCCGCTGTCCCGCCACGGTTCGGTTCATCCGGGCTCCGATCACGTCGGGAACAGGTCCGGAGCCCATGCTGCCTGCCGCGCGCGCTTCCCGCGAGGCGTCTGTCACCCGATGCAGTGATCTTCAGAGTTCGGTGGTGATGATCGCCTCGACGAGCACCTCCCCGGCCGGGGTCAGCTCGACGACGTCCGGGCCCAACCGGACCAGGCCCCGCGAAGCCAGCGACCGGAACTTGCCCAGCCACGGCTCCGCGAACAACGAGCGTCCCGGAAAGCGTTGGCGGTGCAGGGAATCCCGCACCGGCTGCAACGTCGTCAGCGCCATCTTGACGGCCCGGGCCTCCTGCGCCTCGGGCGTGAACCGGGTCGCCGAGCCCAGCGGGATCCGGCCGGACAGCACGGTCTCGGTGTAGCGGCGGGAGTTCACGTCGGTGATCGCCTCCGACGCGCGGCAGCTCGAACTGCCGCCGAGGCCGATCGCGACCTCGGGTTCCTGCTTGTCCTGGTCGACCATGATGGACTTCCACTTCTCCGGCCCGAGGCCGTCGCGCGCGAAGTACATCGTCGGGTGCTCGGTGTACCCGGCCGCGCGCAGGCCCTCGGTGAGCAGCTCCCGCATCTGGTACTGCTCGCCGAGCGGGGGCCAGCGGTGGCCGTCGCGCACCAGCTTGTCCCGGTAGGACGGCAGCTGCCACGCCGCCGGTTTCTCGCCGGTGACGCCGGTGCGCGTGTCGCTGTAGGACGCCAGGTGCAGCTTCGTGCAGACCACCGCGGTGACCTCGTTCTCCAGCACGATGCCGAGGTCGCGGCGGACGCTGTCGAGGGTCTGGTCGAGCAGGCCGTACATCAGGTCGATGCTGACCCACTCGAAGCCCAGCGACCGGGCGTTGCGGACGAAGTCGACGCACATCTCCGCGGAGTGCTCCCGGCCGCACAGCTCGAGCACGTGGTCGTCGAACGACTGGACACCGCTGGACAGCTTGGTGCAGCCCAGTTCACGCAGCAATTCCAGCTTGGCCGGGGTGAACGTGCTCGGGTCGCCCTCGAACCGGATCGTCGTCTCCGGCGTGAACCCGAAGTTCGACCGGTAGAACTCCAGCAGGCGCCGGATCTCGGGTTCCGGCAGCAGCGACGGCGTGCCCCCGAAGACGTTGAACTCGCCCACCTCGGCGTCACGCAGGTGGGGCACGGCCTCGAGCCACAGCTTCGCCTCGGCGATGTTGAGGTCGACCCAGTCCGCCGCCTTCTCCATCTTCCCCTTGACGAGCACGACCGGGTACTGGCAGAACCGGCAGCGGTAGGCGCACGTCGGGATGTAGGACCACAGGTGGATCGGCCCGGACGAAGCGAGCTGCGCGTCGAGGTCGGCCAGGAACTCCGCCGGCGTGCCGGGCACGTTGCCCGGGAACACGTGCGCCCCGAACGGGTCCTCCTGCACGAAGTCCAGGAGGTGCCGGTTCTCCGGCGCTTCGAGGACGTCGAGCACGGCGGGCCGCGGCCACGCGGGGTCGAGCGCATGCAGCGAGCCGACGGCTTCCTCATAGCCCAGGGTCATCAGAACACCCCTCCGTTGCCGAAGTAGTTGTGGGCCTCGCCGGACTCCCGGTCTTCGCAGTAGTAGCGGACGAACTCGGCGAACCGCGCGGGCGGGATCTCCGCCAGGCACGGCGGCAGCGGCGGCGGGTACCCGATGTCCTCGCCGACGTGCCGCCGCAGGCACGCGAACAGCTCGTCGGCGAACTCGAAGTACAGCCGGTAGGACGGCGTCTTGTAGGCGTGGATCGGCGTGAAGTCGACGACGCGCATCTCGTGCCGGATCTCGCTGATCCGCCGCGCCAGCCGCGCGGCGAGATCGGGCCCGAAGAACGCGATGACGGCGTCGTCCTCCAGCAGCGCCGGGGTCAGCAGCACCGGCAGGATGGTGTTCTTCGGCGTGAAGTCCTTGATCGAGAACGCCCACGCCTGCTCGGCCTCGGCTTCGGTGAGGTCGGTGGGCTCCGAGGGCGCCGACGGCCGGATGTCGCGCATGACGATGATGCCGTCGGAGCCGTAGGCGCGGCCGGCGATGACCTCGTCGATGGCGTGGTCGACGCGCCGAGGGTTGATCTCGACGCGCGAGCGCGGCGCGTAGGTGATCGGGTCGCCGCCGTTGGCGACCTTGATCCCGAAGTCCCAGTCGTCGGAGAGGTGGTTGACGAACTTGCCGTCCTGCAGCTGGTAGAAGATCTCGATGCCGCCGGCGCGCTCGTAGGCGTCGCGCTCGACGGCGAAGCCCTTGCCGTCGGGGAAGCCGCCGAAGAGCGCGAAGGTGACCGCGCGGCAGCGCAGCGTCCGCTGGATCGCGTCCCACAGCCGTGGCCGGCCGGTGAAGTGCTCGGCGTTGTAGTAGTAGTCGCAGACGCCGATCGCGGCCTTGGTCGTCTCCATCGCGTCGAGCAGTTCGCTCAGCCAGTGCGCGTCGACACGGCAGTCGGCGTCGGCGGAGACGAGGTGGAACCGCTCCCCCGGGTCGCTGTCGGGCCGGTTGCGGCTGCGGGCCGCGGCGAAGTCCATCCCGGCCCGCCGCGCGCACGAAACGCCCTGCTCCGGCTCGTGGATGACGTGCAGGGCCAGGTCGGGGTGCGCGGCCGCGAAGGCGTGCGCGATCGCCACGGTGTCGTCGGTGGAGTTGTTGTCGACCAGCACGACCTCGTACCGGCTCTTGTCCAGGGGCGCGTCGCCGTCGCGCTGGTCGTGCAGGGTCCGCAGCACCTCCGGGAGGTTCGCGGCTTCGTTGTACACCGGCAGCACGACGCTGAGCCGGGTCGCCGCGCCCATCGGCGGCGGGTACAGCCGGTCGACCAGCTCGTCGACGACCCGCGCCCCGAATCGCGCCTGCCCGAGTTCCGAGTTCACCCGCACCACTTCCGCCCGTTTCCCTTCGTCGGTGATCAGCTCGGCGACTTCGCGCGCGAACGCCGCGTCCGGCAGGTCGCGGCTCCGGATGTCCAGCACCGGGGCCCGGAAGCCGGCGTAGACGACGTCGTAGAGCTCGTAGCCGCTGGTGATGTACGGCGTCCCGGAGGCGATCGCCTCGCTCACCGGGTTGCCGTAGCTCTCGTAGTCGTAGGAGGTCAGGAACGACACGACCGTCGCGTGCGCGAGGAGGTCGCGCACGGAGTACCGGCCGGGGACCGCGGTGTCGTACGGCGTCAGCCAGCCACCGAACACGACCCGGTCGCCCACGCCCAGGCGCGTCGCGAGGTCGACGAGCCGGGCGTGCTCGGTCGGCGTCTCGCGGGTGTCGCCGGCGACGAACAGCCACGCGCCCGGCAGCAGCGCGAGCAAGTGGAGGTCCCGGTCGATGCGCTTCTGCGGGATGATCCGGGTGATCCGGGCCAGCAGCGGGACGCCGTCGGGAATGCCGTGGTCGCGCCGGAAAGCCGCGTTGCGCTCGTCGATCCGCGCGGGCGCGATGGCGAACGAATTCGGCAGGACGTCGATGTTGGCCAGGCCCGGCACCCACTCCAGGGTCCGCGCCAGCGCCTCTTCGTGCAGGGCGAAGTAGTGGATGTGCGGGGAGTTCCGCGGCGCGGGCACGCCGGGGTACGGGAACGTGCCGTACTTGGCGATCCCCGGCTCGCTCTGCCACATCAGGTCGTGGTCGCGCCAGAACACGAACCGGCCGAGCCGGTGCCGCGCGCCGTAGCGGCCGATCGCGGCGTACAGCGCTTCGGTGTAGGCGAGGTTTTCCGGCAGGGTCCCGTTTTCCACCAGCACCACGGTCACGCCGAGCCGTTCCCAGGTGGCCACCATCCGGTCCGCCAGTTCCCCGGCGATCCGGTCGATCTCGGGCCGCAGCGCGGTGTCGCCACCCTGCACGACTTCGCGCAGGACCCGCTCGACGAACGCGCGGTCGTAGCCGCGGATCCGCTCGACCCCTTCGACGCGGTCGAGCGTGACCCACTCCGGCAGCAGCTGGGCCTCGTCGCGGTAGGGCCGGAAGAACGCGCCCTTGTCGGCCTTGATGTCGTACCCGAGGTCGAGGTGGACGCGGTGACCCCGACCGGCGAAGCGGTGCGCCGTCTTGAGGAACTCGACCACGACCCCGGACAGCGGAGTGGCGTCGAACGAGACGCCCCAGAGCACTGACATCGATGTCAAACCCCCGAATCGGCTTGGCCGTCGGGTCCAGCGTAAGCGCCGGGGTGTCGAACGGCCGTGTGAACGCGTTCGTGGTTGACCGCGGGCCGCCGCAGCCTCCACAGTGACCGCATGAACCGGGCCCTCGGGGTGCTGACCTGCGGCGCCCTCCTCTCGATCGTGCTCGGGGTCCTCGGCTCCGGGGAACCCTGGCTCGCTCTGGTGCTGGGCGTGGTCTTCGCCGCGCTCGCGACGGCGGCCTTCGGCTGGGTGCGCGACGGAAAGGGGCTCGCGTGGGGCGCGGCCTACGTCGCCGTGCAGCTGCCGCTGGCCTTCGTGCTCTTCACGATCGACGCCGGCGTCGGGACGACGCTGTTCCTCGTCGTGCTGGTCAGCCAGTGCGTGCTGCTGCGCCTGCCGCGGCCGGCGATCGCGCTCGTCATCGCCGTGGTCCCGCTCGTGCACCTGGGGATGTCACTGGGCGAAGGCCTGCGGGAAGGGATCGGCACGCTCATCTCGGTGCTGTTCGCGGCGATCATCACCGAGCTGTTGCTGCGGGAGCAGCGGTCGCGCGCCGAACTCGCCGAAGCGCACGCAAAACTCCGCGACTACGCGGCCCAGGCGGAACGGCTCGCGACCGCGCAGGAGCGCAACCGGGTCGCGCGCGACATCCACGACGGCCTCGGGCATTCGCTCACCGTCGTCCAGATGCAGGTGAAGGCCGCGCGGGCGGTGCTGCCGACCGATCCCGGCAAGGCCGACGACGTCCTCGCGAAGGCGCAGGAGCAGGCGGAGACCGCGCTGGCCGAGGTGCGCCGCTCGGTGCGGGCGCTGCGGGAGCCGCGGCCGGTCCCGGCGCTGCCGGAGGCGCTGAAGGCGCTCGCGGAGGAGACGTCGGCGACCGGGGTCGCGGCCCGGCTCACGGTGACCGGCACCGAACGCCCCCTGCCGGACGAGCAGCGCGAAGCCCTCTTCCGGGCCGCGCAGGAAGGCCTGACGAACGTGCGCAAGCACGCCGGCGCCGCCACGGCGGACGTGGTGCTCGACTACGCCGAGGCGGCGGTCCGGGTCGAGGTCCGCGACGACGGCCGCGGCAGCGACGGCGGCGCGTCGACCGGCTTCGGCCTGGTCGGGCTCCGGGAGCGGGCCGCCCACCTCGGCGGCGAGCTCGCCTTCACCTCGACACCCGGCGGCGGCAGCGCCCTGACCATGGAGATCCCCGGATGACGCCGGTCCGCGTCCTGCTCGTCGACGACCAGGCCCTGTTCCGCGAAGCCCTGGCCACCCTGCTCGCCACGCACGAGGGCATCGCCGTCGTCGGCGAAGCCGGCAACGGCGACGAGGCCCTACGCTCCGCGGCCGCGCTGACCCCGGACGTCGTCCTGATGGACCTGCGCATGCCGGTCCTCGACGGCGTGGCCGCGACCCGGCGGCTGCGGGTGGAGCAGCCCGGCACCCGGGTCATCGCGCTGACCACCTTCGACGACGACGAAGACGTCTTCGCAGCGTTGCGCGCGGGTGCCGTCGGGTACCTGCTGAAGGACGTCTCGTCGGCAAGCCTGGTCGAGGCGGTGCTGGCCGCGGCGCGCGGGGAGTCCGTGCTGCAGCCGTCGGTGGCCGCAAAGGTGGTCGCGCGGTTCGCGCAGCTGCCGGACGCGCCGGAGCCCCGGCCGCAGCCGCTGGTGGTGCCGCTGTCCTCGCGCGAACTCGACGTCCTGCGGCTGCTCGCCGACGGCCGCAGCAACCGCGAGATCGCCACGACGCTGTTCCTCGCCGAGGGCACGGTGAAGAACCACGTCACCAACGTGCTGGGCAAGCTCGGTGCCCGCGACCGCACCCAGGCCGCCCTGCGCGCGAGGGACCTCGGCCTGCTCTAGACCGTGACCCCCGGTCATGACTTCCGGCACCTGGCAGCACGGCCGACGGCCGCGATCCTCTTTCCAGGAACGACCTGGAGGGACTCATGACCACCACCGAAACCCCGCGGACCACCGCCCGCAAGCTCGCCCGCTTCACCGGCCACTACGTCGAGATGGTCGTCGCCATGCTCGTCGGCATGGTGGCGCTGACCCCGCTGTGGCCGTCCGCCTGGCTCGACCGCCCGGACGTCGACGCGCTCGTCATGGCCACGGACATGACCGTCGCGATGGTCCTCGCCATGGCGCTGCGCCGGCACTCGTGGCCGCGGATCGCCGAGATGGCCGCGGTGATGTACCTGCCGTTCGTGGCACTGCTCGTGCCGTACTGGCTGGGCGCGATCTCCGGTATGACCCTGATGGTCGCCGGGCACGTGATCATGTTCCCGCTGATGCTGGCCGCCATGGTGTGGCGCCGCGCCGAGTACTGGCACTGATCATGCTGAAGCGCATCGCCTTCCTCCTCGCCGCGGTGATCGCCGTGCTGGTGGTCCCCGCCGCGGGGGCGACCGTCGCCGCCCTCGGCGCGTTCGACGCGCTCTACGCCGCCGGCCCGGCGCGGCCCGTCCCCGCCGCGGCACCGGTCCCCCACGACCCGGCCAAGCCGACCGCGGTGGTCGTCGTCGGCGACCGTGGTGCCGTCGTCTCCGACGCACTGGCCCCCTACGAGATCCTGGCCGCGACCGGCCGGTTCAACGTCTACACGGTCGCTCCCCACCGCGAGCCGAAGCCGCTGACCGGCGGCCTGGACCTGGTGCCCGACTTCGACTTCGCCGGCCTCGCCACGCGGCTCGGGTCGCGGGCACCGGACCTCGTCGTCGTGCCGGCGTTCCCGGACGTCGGCGAGCCCAGCGCCGCACCGGTCACGACGTGGCTGCGGGAGCAGGCCGCGCGCGGCTCGAAGCTGCTGAGCGTCTGCAACGGCGGTGCGGTGCTCGCCTCCGCCGGGTTGCTCGACGGGCGGCCGGCCACCGCGCACTGGCTCAAGGTCGACGCCTGGGCCGCCGAATACCCGGCGGTGCGGTGGGTCCGCGGGGAACGGTTCGTCGACGACGGGACCGTCGTCACCACGGCCGGGATCCTCTCCGGCATCGACGGCACGCTGCACTGGGTCGAGCGGCTGGCCGGGCGCCCGGTGGCGGCCGGCGCCGCGGCGGCGATCGGCTGGCGCCGCTACGGCACCGCGGTCCCGGTGCACGCCCCGGAGGGAACACCGGACGCGGCCGCGATCGTCAACGCCGGGTTCCGCTGGGCCCCCGACGAAACCGGCGTGCTGCTCGCGAACGGCGTCGGCGAGGTCGAACTCGCGTCGGTGTTCGACACCGAAGGCCAGTCGCTGTCCTCGCGCACGCTCGCCGTGAGCATCGACGGCGGCCCGATCCGCTCCCGGCACGGGCTGGTGTTCCTGCCCCGGGCGGCCCTCGGCGCGGCGAACCTCGACCGGCTGCTCGTGCCGGGCGCGACCCGCGGGATCACCGCACCCGGCGGGCCGGTGCCCGAGTACGTCCACGACCGGCCGGGCTTCCCGTACGACACCGCGGTGAGCGCGCTGTCCCGCCGCACCGACGTGGCGACGGCACGGTGGACGGCGAAGGTCCTGGAGCTGCCCACCGACGGCGTCGTGTTCGAAGGTGACGCTTGGCCGTGGCTGCCGACGGCGCTGCCGATCGCGCTGATCCTGGCGGGCGTCGCGGCGGTGGTCGTGGTCGTCCGGGTGCGGCGGAGGCGGCTCAGCCGAGCTGCTTGAGCTTCAGGTGGAAGTTGTCGAGGGTGGCCGGGAGCGGGCGGTCCGGGGACAGCACCGTCCCCGACGCCTGCTCGTACCGGTGGTCGCGCAGCAGGTTCGCCAGCATCGTGCTCGCGCAGAACCGGACCAGGTCACGGCCCGGGCAGACGGCCGGGCCCGCGCTGAACGGGACCAGCGCCGGGTTCTCCGCCGCGCGGCCGTCGAGCCAGAGGTCCGGGTCGAACCGGTCGGCGTACGGGAGGTCCGGGTCCCGGTGGAAGAACGGCGTGAAGATCAGCACCGTCGTCCCCGCCGGGCCCCAGGTCGTCTCTTCGGTGGTCTCGCGCAGGAGCATCGGGGTGGTCGGCCACAGCCGGACCGCGTCCAGCACGCACGCGCGCAGGTAGCTCAGCTGGTTCGGCTCGGCCAGGTCGACGCCGTCGAGGTCGGTGCGGGCACGCTCCTGGGCCGCCGGGTGGCTCGCCAGCAGCGCCAGCGTCCGGTAGGTCGCCATGCCGGCCGCGTCGAAGGCGAACAGCCAGTGCGCCACCTGGTCGGGCGCGGTGTCTTCGCCGGTCTCGGCGATCACGGCGGCGAGGCTGCCGGGCTCGGCGCGGCCGAGGTGGGCGACGAGCCGCGCGCGGAACTGTGCGTACAGCTGCTTGCGTTTCGGGTGCAGGTACGCCCAGTTCGCGTCGAGCCGCAGCCGTTCGAGCTGGTCGGTGAGCGTCGTGTCGTCGCGCGCTCCCGAGCCGAGGACGATCCGGCGCACCAGCCGCCACCAGGCGACGTCGAAGGTGTCCCAGTCGAGTGTTCCCGACGTCCGCAGGCCGGCCGCCTCTTCGGCGACGGCGCGGGCGAACGGGGCCGCGAGCTCGTGCAGTGGACGACCGGGTTCCAGCACGGCTTCGGTGAACCGGCGGCGGGCCGGCCGGTCGGCCGGATCGGAGATCAGCACGCCGTGCGGCTGGAAGTGCCCCAGCGCGGCGCGTTTCTCCACTGTGGACGGACTGAACGGCGTCGGGGCGCCGGCCAGCAGCCGCTTCACGTCCGCGCCGGACAGCGCCAGCCCGACCGACCGGCCGGGCACGCGCAGTTTCAGCGGGTGCCCGTAGTGGCGGTCGTGCAGCCGGCGCAGCAGCCGCACGGCCGGGCGGTCGAACTGCAGTTTCCCGGCCACCGCCAGCGCCGCGGGACGACGTTTGATCACCCCGCCGGCCAGCGTGGGCAGGGCCACTCCGAGCGCGACACGCAGGGTTTCGGCCACCGAAGCGGTCTCCGGGTGCGTGCGGTGTTCCCGAGTGGACGTCATGGCGCCCGGCTACCCGCGGGCAGCGGCCCGGAAACGCCGCTACCCGCGCAGGGCGACGTTCAGCACGTCGCCGGCGTGGTCCAGGCAGTCCACGCAGATCACCGCATCCCGCGCGGCGCAGTCGACCCGCAGCAGCGGCCGCCGGAGCCCGAGGAAGGTCCGGCGTTCGCGGCGCCCGCAGAAATCGCACACCGCGGCCAGCGGCGACGTCACCGCGGCCAGCACGTCACCGGAGCCGCTTTCCCGATCGGCACCGTCACGCACCACCCGCAGGCCGGCACGGACGCAGTCGACACAGATCGGCCCGTTCCGGCCCGGTACCCGGGGATCCCGCCGCCGGCCGCAGAACCGGCAGGGCCCGCCCGCCCCGTTCATCGCCGTCACCGCGGCCTCCTCTATTCCGCCGCCCACCCGCGCGCAGGCCGCCCTGGCCCGCGCAGGTCCGACACCGCCGTCCGCGCGCCACCCACACCGCTCACACAAACCAGCCCGCTCCGGCCGGCCACCCGCGGATCACGCCGCCGGCCGCAGAACCGGCCCGCCCCGTACGTCACCGCGGCCTCCTCGGTTTCGCCGCCCGCGCGCCGGGAATCCGGGTCGCGGCGCGCCTCTTCCTGCCACGCTACCCGGCTGCCGGGTGCCCGGCCGATCGCGGTGGCGCGGGGACCGGTGAGCAGGAGGAGCCTTTTGTCGTCGTTGACCGTGTTGTTCGGAGTGGCCGGCCTGCTGGCGCTCGCCGCGGCGATCGTGCCGAAGCTGGTCGCCGACCGGCCGTTCTCGGTGCCGCTGGTGATGCTCGGCGCCGGCATCGTGCTCGGGCTGCTGCCGCTGCCCGCCCCCTACGGCAACGGCTGGAGCGACCCCGCCGCCCACCTGCACGGCGTGGAATCGTTCGCCCAGCTGGGCATTCTCGTCGCCCTCGCCGGGGCGGGCCTGTCGGTGGACCGCCCGTTCGGCCTGAAGCGCTGGGGCTCGACGTGGCGGCTGCTCGCCATCACCATGCCGGTGTCGATCCTCGCGATCGCCGTCCTCGGCTCGTGGTGGCTGGCGCTGGCCCCCGGCGTCGCCCTGCTGCTGGCCGCGGCGCTGGCGCCGACCGATCCGGTGCTGGCGGGCGACATCGGCGTCCCGCACCCCGACGTCGAGCCGGAACTGGCCCGCAACAACGAGATCCGCTTCACACTCACGACCGAAGCCGGGCTCAACGACGGCCTGACCATGCCGTTCGTCCTCCTCGGCCTGGCCCTGGCGAGCGGGCAGCCGCGCCTGGACCTGTCCTGGGTGCTGGTGGACCTGCTGATGCCCCTGGCCGTCGGGGTCGTGTCCGGCCTGCTCACCGGACGGCTGCTCGGCTGGGCGATCTTCCGGGCGCCGTCGGACCGGCTGCGGCTGGCCGAGTACGCCGACGGCTTGGTCCTGCTCGCCCTGGCGTTCGTGCCCTACGCCCTGTCGGAACTCGTGCACGGCAACGGGTTCGTCGCCGTGTTCGTCGCGGCCGTGGCGGTCCGCACCCAGGAACGCGAGCACGACTACCACGGCGTCCTGCACGCTTTCGGTCACCAGCTGGAACGGCTGTTCGTCCCGCTCGCCCTGCTGGGACTGGGCCTGGCCATCGGCGACGGCCTGCTGCGCGGACTGCAGCCCCTCGAAGTGGTGCTCGCCGTCGTCGCCGTGCTCGTGGTCCGGCCGCTGGTGGGCTGGCTGTCCCTGCTCGGCGCGCCGTCGCCGGGCCGGCCGGCCACCGCCGCCATCGCGTTCTTCGGCGTCCGCGGCATCGGCACGCTCTACTACCTGGCCTACGCGCTCAACCGGCTTCCCGTGCCGCAGCAGGACGTGCTGTGGCGGGTCGGCGCGCTCGCCGTCGCGGTGTCGGTGGTCGTGCACGGCGTCCTCGCGGAGCCGGCCATCCAGCGGATCGAGCGGATGGGCGGACACCTGCCGGCCGATGTGTAGCTTCCGAACCAGTGGGTAACCCAGGTGCAAGGCCCTTTTGGCGACTGGCCGATCCGGAAATGTCGCCATGACGGAAGGTGCACCCTGATGAACGACAAGCTGGAAAACAAGGGCGAAGAGCTCAAGGGCCGGGCCAAGGAAGCCGTCGGCGACGCCACCGGCAACGAGCAGTGGCAGGCCGAGGGCAAGTCCGACCAGGCCAAGGGCTCGCTCAAGCAGGCCGGCGAGAAGATCAAGGACGCCGTGAAGGGCGTCACGGACAAAAAGTGACCCGTTCCCCGCTGCCGCACCCCGGATTCCGGGGTGCGGCAGCGGGTTCGTGTCCGGGGGACTGTGCATGTTCGAAGGCTTCACGCTGGAGCGCGTCCACGTCGGCGACGTGACGCTGCGAGTGCGTCACGGCGGCTCCGGGCCGCCGATCCTGCTGGTGCACGGGCATCCACGGACGCACACGACGTGGCACCACGTCGCCCCGCGGCTCGCCGAGCGGTTCACCGTCGTGTGCCCGGACACCCGTGGCTACGGTGAGTCCACCAAGCCGCCGACCGACGAAGATCACACGCCCTACAGCAAACGCGTCATGGCGGCGGACTGCGTCGCGCTGATGCGGCACCTCGGGCACAACGAGTTCTTCGTGGCGGGCCACGACCGCGGCGCCTACGTGGCCACGCGCCTGGCGCTCGATCACCCGGACGTGATCCGCGGCGCGGCGATCCTCGACGCCGTCCCGATCACCGAGGCCCTGGACCGCTGCGACGCGCGGTTCGCGCGCGAGTGGTACCACTGGTTCTTCTTCGCCCAGCCGGAAAAACCCGAGCGGGTGATCACCGCCGACCCCGACGCCTGGTACGACGTCGGCACGCGCAATGCCCCCGAGCGGCTCGGTGCGGAGAACTTCGCCGACTTCCACCGCGCGATCCACGACCCGGCCACGGTCACCGCGATGCTCGAGGACTACCGCGCGGGCCTGGGCGTCGACCGCGCCCACGACGACGCCGACCGCGCCGCCGGCCGGCGGATCACCTGCCCCACCCTGGTGCTCTGGTCGAGCGACGACGACCTGGAAGACCTCTACGGTGACGTCCTGGCCGTCTGGCGGCCGTGGGCAACCGACCTGCGCGGGCACGCGATCAAGTCCGGCCACCACGTCGCCGAGGAGAACCCGGAGGCCCTTGCGGCCGCGCTGGGTGCGTTCTTCGGCGGGCTTCAGCGGTAGCGGGAGGCGAGTTCCGGGCGCTGCCCGCCGAAAGCGGCGAGGTCGGCCCGGAAGACGGCGTCGAGCAGGCCGGCGTCCTCGACCCCCGGGGCGGTGACGACTTCGCCGAGTTCGAAGCCGCGCAGGGACGCGGTGACGACGTCGGCGGCGGACATCCGGGGCACCGCGCTGAGGTCGAGGCCCTGCCGCTCGTGGAATTCGGTGGCGACGACACCCGGGCACAGCACCTGCACCCGGACGCCGGTGCCTTCGAGCTCGGCGTTCAGGGTCTGGGACAGGGCGACCAGGTAGGCCAGCGAACCCGCGTAGACGGCCCGCCGGGGCAGGACGGAGGCGTCGGCGGGGCCGCTGAACGCGATCATCCCGGCCACGTTGACGATCCTCCCCTCGCCGCGTTCCTGCATGCCCGCGACGGCCGCGCGGGTCAGCATGGTGGGCGCGGCGACCTTGACGTGCACGAGCTCGCCGGCCTTGCCGGCGGGCAGCTGGGCCAGCGGCATGTAGTGGGCGACGCCGGCGTTGTTGACCAGCAGGGTCAGCGGCTCGGCGGCGCACAGCGCGGCGACGGCCGCGACGCCGTCGTCGGTGGCCAGGTCGGCGGCCACCGTGCGGATCTCGACGTCCGGGTGGGCGGCGGCGAGCTCGGCGAGGCGGTCCTCGCGGCGGCCGGTGACGATCAGGTCGTGGCCGTCGGCGGCGAGGCGGTCGGCGAAGGCCCGGCCGATGCCGGAGGTGGCGCCGGTGACGAGGGCGAGCTGGTTCATGGGATTCGTTCCTTTCCGTCGCCACCACCATCGGCCCGCGGCGGGGACTCAGGAAGCGGCCGGGTTTTCCTGGGAGCGGCAGTACCAGGACAACCGGCCGCCCGGCTTGCACAATCGAGGTATGGCGAACACCGGACTCGGCACGGCCCTGCGCCACTGGCGCGACCGTGTCCCGCCCCAGGCGGCCGGCCTGCCCGCGGGCCGCCGTCGCCGCGCCGCCGGGTTGCGCCGCGAGGAACTGGCCCAGCTGGCGGGCATTTCCGCCGACTACGTCGTCCGGCTCGAGCAGGGCCGCGCCACCAGCCCGTCGGCGCAGGTGGTCGAGGCGCTGGCCCGGGCGCTGCGCCTCACGCGGGACGAGCGGACGCACCTGTTCCGCCTGGCCGGGCTCGTGCCGCCGGGCCCGGGCACGGTCCCGCGCCACATCACTCCGGGCGTCCACCGCATGCTGGACCGGCTGGCCGGCACCCCCGTCGCCGTCTTCGACGCGGCCTGGAACCAGCTCCTGGTCAACCCGCTGTACACGGCGCTGATGGGCGAATGGCACGGCGACGACCTCAACGGCGTCCGGCGCAATTTCCTCAGCCCCAACGCCCGGGTGCGCGACACCCCGGAGTCCCGGGACGCGCTCCAGGCGGCCCTGGTCGCCGACCTGCGCCGCACGGCCGGCACCTACCCCGGCGACGTCGGCCTGCGGACGCTCATCGCCGACCTCCGGCAGCACAGCCCGCGCTTCGCCGAGCTGTGGGAATCGGGCGCGATCGGCCGGCACGAAGCCGCCCGCAAGACGATCGACCACCCGGACGTCGGCGAGCTGACCCTGGACTGCGACGTCCTGAGCGTCGCGGGCAGCGACCTGCGCATGATGGTGTACACGGCCGAGCCGGGTACCGGGGCCGCCGACCGGCTGGCGCTGCTGGGTGTGCTCGGGACGCAGTCGCTGGCCGAGGACCGGCGTTAGCCCGCTCCGCAGCAGCGGCGGATGGCGTCTTCGGTCAGCGGGCCGTGTACCGGGTCGCCGACGACCGCGCGCAGCTCCTTGCCGCGGACGACGTCGAGCAGGTGCTCCGGGAACAGCTCGGGACACCACTGCGGCTCCCGGATCCCGAGGACGGACGCCGGGCGGCGTTGCAGGTGATCGGCGACCGCCGGCCAGCGGACCCGCAGGACGGCCCACAAGGCCAGCAGCCCCGTCTCGGGAGTGTGGCCCTCGAGCGTCCGGACCGCGCGCAGGATGCTGTAGGTGTTGAGGAAGAGCTTGATCTCCCGCGGGTTGCTGCCGATCAGCGGCGCGAACTTCCGCAGCATGTGCTCGGTGTTCGCCTGCGTCTCCGGCGCGGCCACCGCGCGGACCGCGTCGACGGCCACGGCGCTGCGGATCTCCGGCTCGGCGATGGCGTCCAGCGCCGCCAGGATCCGGCCCTCGTCGCCGGCGGCGGCCTGGATCCTGCCCCTGGCCTCGACGGCGGCGGGCGCCTTCCGCAGGTCGGTGTCACCGTCGGTGACGTTCAGGAGGTGACCCAGGAACCGTCGCTGGGCCGCGGTGCCCAGGGCCGGCATCGGCACGGTCAGCTGGAAGAGCTTGTCCATGAACTGGTAGCCCAACCGGCCGGCCGGCTGCCTTCCCTCTTCGTCGAACTCCGCGTACCACGTGCTGAAGCTCTGCCGGATCCAATACCCGTCCGCGCTGACGACGACGTAGGCCGCCGGAGGCCCACCGCCGCGGCCACCGGGGGCGGCCCGCAGCAGCGTTTGGACGGCTTCGAGGACTTCCACCACGTAGTCGTGCTTGCACCGGTCGAGGTCGTCGATGAACAGGACGACCGGCTTGCCCGACTGGCGGAGCAGCCAGTCGAAGTGCTCGGCGACCCGGCCCATCGGGTTCGCGCCGGTCTGCTCGAACAGCCGCGCGCCACCGGCCGAATCCCACAGCAGGACCCGGCCGGCCACCCGGACACCGGGCCACAGCACGCCGACCGCCGCGATCGCCGAAAGTGCCACCTTCAGCCACTCGGAACCGGGCTGCTGGGTCCCGACGATCGCGCGGACGAGCAGGCCGATCCCGCCCGCGCACAGGACCAGCAGGATGGCCGACAGCACGAACGGTGCCCCCGAGCGACGGGCCCGCGCGGCCAGTTCCTTGAGTTTGAGCCGCCGCTGCGCCCACCAGCCCCGGTCCTGCACGATCGCGTTGCGGACCGCCGTGAGCAGCGCCCACCACGGCGGCGACAACCGGGACTGCTGCCAGGCGTCGAACGGCGTGACGAGCAGGCCTTCACCCGTGAGCCGCCGGCCCAGCAGACCCAGCAGCGTGCTCTTGCCGGCGCCCCACTCGCCGTCGACGTGCACGATCAACGACGTGTCCGGGTGCCGCTCCCGGGTTTCCACGATCCGGGCCGCGAGCACCTCCGCCAGCGCGTCACGTTTGAGCAGGTCCACGTCGGTGGGTGTGTCGGTGGTCCACTCGACGTCCGACTTCTCCTGGACGTCGGGGCGGTCCACGCGCTCTTCGGCCGGCGGCGCAGCCCGTTCTTCTTCGGCCATCGGCGAGGCGTCGCGGGCCGCCCGCTCGACCAAGGCGGCACCGGCCGGTTGGCCCTCTGCGCTTGCCAGCTGGAAGACCTGGTAGCAGAGCCTGATGATCGTGCGCGCGTTTCCGCCGGACAATTCCACGATGCGCGCGACGGCTTCTTCGGTGAACGGCTCGAGACGGCGGTGTCCGGAGAACCGCTCCTGCCTCACCTCGACGAGGGATCGAACCGCAGCCACCGAGAACGGCGACATCTCGATGACCCGGCCGATGCGCTGCCGGACCTCTGCCCTCAGCACTTCGAGGAAGTCCGGGGTTCCGAGTAGGACGAGCAGGGCACCGAAAGCAGAAAACACCTCCAGCAGCTTTTTGAGGGTGATCTGCGCGTCCACCCCGCCGAAGTCACCCGGCCACAACGCCTCCACGTCATCGATCACCAGCAGGAGTTTCCGGCGCCGGGCGCCGTGAAGCCGCACGATCGAGCCGAACGCCTCCATGGCCGCGATTTCCGTACCGATCGGCTGGGTGATTCCATGTTCCGCCAAGGCCTTGCCGGGTCCGTACCCGGAGAGCCATTCCCACGCGGCATCTTTCAGATCGGCTCGAATCAACAACGCGAGTGCGTCGGCAAAATCTCCATTCAAGACGACATCGCGCAGCTTCCGGTCGAGACTTCTCGACAGCTCTGCCGCGCTCAACGAGACCCGCTCGACGGCAGTGGCCGGATCGATTTCGAGGTTTCGGAGCTGGTGAATCCACGCCTCTTGAGCTGGACCAACGGATTCGGCAGCGTCGGCCACGATATCCACGTAATACATCTGGACCAGACCCGCGATGTGGTCGACACCCAGTTGATCCATGAAGCGCCGGTAGGTGGTCAAGAACCTGTCCCGCGCCTCCAGGTAGAAACCGGAGACGGTGTAGGGCTTCACCGAATCCAGCAGGCTCAGCGCAAGGTGGGTCTTGCCGGTGCCGTGCTCGCCGACGACCGCGAGCACATTGCCCTGCCAGACATTGTCTGCCAAATAGCTGTCGAGGGCGGCATGAGCCAGGCGAACCGCGTCGGTCTGGATCGTCATCTCGGAAGCAGCCGGATCGGCCGCGATGGCCATCGGGGAAAACGGGTTCCCGGCCGGGGCATTCTCGTTCTCGACGCTCATGATCTTCCGGGTGCGGAGGCGGACAGTCAGCGAAGTATGCCCGCCGTTTCCGCGAGGAGAAAGGCCTAGCCCCTCGTGCGGCGCGTACCGTCGCCGAGCGGCTCGGTCCGGCCCGCCGCGTCCAACCTCTCCAGTAGCGGGATCATCACCCGGCGCGTGCTGTCGAGGGCTTTGCGGGCTTCCGACACCGTGAACGGCTGGGGCAGCCGGCGCAGCTCCGCCACCGCCCGCTCCGCCACGTCCGGGCCGAGCACCACTCCCTCGGCGACCGCCGTCAACCGGCCCAGGCGGACGGCCGCTGCCAGCTCTCGGCGGCCGAGGCCCAGTGCTCGCAGCTCGTCCGCCTCCGGGGCGCGGAACGGGTGCTCCGCGAGCCGTTCCGCCACCACTTCGAGGGCCTTCTCCACGGCCGGGGCCAACCCGGCGCCGGGGCGGCGGACCAGCCCGCCCGACACCTCGAACCCGGTCCCCCGCAGCACCGGCACGACCAGTTCCGGGGCGGGCAGCCCGAGCCGCTGCCGCACCGCCTCCACCGGCATGCCCGCGGCCGTGCTGTCCCACGCGCCCACCACCGAGGCCGCCCGCGCGCGCGACACCGCCAGCCGCTCCTCGTCCGCGCACCACTCGCCCAGCCGCTCCCCCGTCGGGCGCAGGCCCATCGCCGCGAAGTCCCCGACAGGCACGAAACCCTTGCGGCGCAAATAGACCCGCGCGAGGTCGGGCTCGGTCAGCTCGTGACCGCGGGCCCGGGCCGCGCCCCGGCGGGACAACGCGGGCGGGTCGACGTCGAGGACGTCGAACCCGGCGGCGATCCGGTGCTCGCCGGGGTCGCGCAGGAGGCCGCGGTCGCCGGTGCGCAGCGGCAGCGCGGCCGCCGTGGTGAGCCGGGCGGTGTCCGTCCCCAGTGGACGGACGCGGACCGGCACGGCCGCCGTGCCCAGGTGCAGCACCAGCTCGCGGTGCAGGTCCGCCGCGGCCGCGCCGCGCAGGCGGACGTCGAACTCCGTCGTGGTGCGCCAGCGGCCCGGGGTGAGCAGGACGTCGCCGCGGCGGACGTCACCGCGGGCGGTGCCGCGCAGGTTCACCGCGACCCGGGCCACCGCGCTCACCCGGTCGTGGGGTTCGCCGAGGGCCTGCAGGGCACGGACCTTCACCCGCGCCGGCCCCAGCAGCAGCTCGTCGCCCGTGGCGATCGTGCCGGCGGAGAGGGTGCCCGTGACGACCGTGCCGGCCCCGGAAACCGTGAAGGCGCGGTCGATCCACAGCCGGACGTCGGCGTCCGGGTCGGGGGCCGGGAGCCCGGCCGTGAGCTCGGCGATCGCCGCGCGCAGACGGTCGAGGCCCGCGCCCGTCCGGCCGCTGACAGCGACGCTCGGGACGGCCCCCAGCGACGTCGCGGCGATCTCCCGCAGTGCGAGGGCCGTCAGCGCGGCCGGGTCGGCGCGGTCGGCCTTGGTGACGACCAGCAGGCCACGGCGGACACCGAACGCGTCCAGCGCCGCGAGGTGCTCGGCCGACTGCGGCATCCAGCCCTCGTCGGCGGCGACGACGAACAGCACCGCGGGGGCGGGCCCGGCGCCGGCGAGCATGTTCGGCACGAACCGCTCGTGGCCCGGCACGTCCACGAACGCGACGTCCTCCTCGCCGATCCGCGTCCACGCGAAGCCGAGGTCGATGGTGAGGCCGCGGCGGCGTTCCTCGGCCCACCGGTCCGGTTCCATCCCGGTCAGCCGCCGCACGAGCGTGGACTTCCCGTGGTCGACGTGCCCGGCGGTGACGATCACCCGCATCGGCGGACGGCTTCCCGCAGCGTCGCGTCCTCATCCGGGCGCACGGTCCGCAGGTCGAGCAGGCAGCGGTCCTTGACGACCCGGCCGGCCACCGCCGGCTCGCCCGTGCGCAGCGCGGCCGCGTACCGGGCCGGCAGGCTCACCGCGACGCTGGGCAATTCGACGCCGGGAGCGCCCCCGCCGCCGACCGCCGCCACCGACACGACCACCTCGGCATCGACGTCACCGAGGGTCTTGACCAGCGCTTCGGCCCGTTCCCGCAAGCTCGCGACGGACGCTTCGAGCGCCGCGCGCACCGGCGGTTCCGGCCCGCGCAGCGTCGCTTCGAGAGCCGCGAGGGTGAGCTTGTCGACGCGCAGGGCCCGCGCGGCCGGGTGGCGCCGCAGCCGTTCGACGACGTCGGTGTCGCCGAGCAGCAGGCCGGCCTGCGGGCCGCCGAGCAGCTTGTCCCCGCTGGCCGTGACGATCGTGGCGCCCGCCCGCAGCGCGCTCGCCGCGTCGGGTTCGTCCGGCAGGAGCGGGTGCGGGGCCAGCAGGCCGGAGCCGATGTCGGCGACCAGCGGCACGCCGAGCCCGGCCAGCTCGCCGAGCGTCGCTTCCGCGGTGAACCCGGTGACGCGGTAGTTGGACGGGTGGACCTTGAGCACGAACCCGGTGTCCGGGCCGATCGCCGCCGCGTAGTCGCCGGCGGTCGTCCGGTTCGTGGTCCCGACCTCGCGCAGCCGCGCGCCGGTCGATTCCAGGAGGTCCGGGATGCGGAAGCCGTCGCCGATCTCGACCAGCTCGCCCCGGCTGACGACGATCTCCCGGCCCGGGGCCAGGGCGAGCGCGCAGAGCAGCAGGGCGGCCGCGTTGTTGTTGACCACGTGCACGCCGCCGGCGTCCGGCACGGCCGCCTGCAGCGCCGCGAGGGTGCCGCGGCCCCGGCGGGCGCGCTCGCCGGTCGTGAGATCGAATTCGACGTCGGTGGCGCCGCCGGCCGCGGCGAGGGCGTCGAGCGCGGCGGCCGAAAGCGGGGCCCGGCCGAGGTTGGTGTGCACGACGACGCCGGTCGCGTTGACCACCGGCCGCAGCGAGGACGCGCCCGCCGGCAGCCGCGCGAGCACGGCGTCGGCGACGGCGTCCGGGGCGATCTCGCCCGCCCGCACCGCCTGCTGGACGGCGTTGACCACCGCTTTCACCAGGTCTCGGCCGAGCGTCCCGGCGGCCTTGGCGATCCGGGGCTCGGCCAGGAGCGCGTCGGTCCGCGGGATCGCGCGGCGCGGGTCAGGCATGGCGGAGGCGGACGGGAATCGAACCCGCCAGCGGCAGAACCTGCCGTTCGACGGTTTTGAAGACCGCGCCGGTCACCAGGCCGGATACGCCTCCCTGCACCATGGCAGCCATCCTGCCAAGTTCGCGCCCGGCGGGCACGATGAACCGGTGGGTTACCGACTGACGCAGTACGCGCACGGCGGCGGCTGCGCGTGCAAGATCCCGCCGGGCGAACTGGAGGCGGCCGTGGCCGGCCTGACCGGCGCGGCGCCCGTGGCGCCACCGGGTGAGCTGCTCGTGGGCCTCGACACCGGCGACGACGCGGCCGCGGTCCGGATCTCCGGCGACACCGCGCTGATCGCCACCACGGACTTCTTCACCCCGGTCGTCGACGACGCCTACGACTGGGGCCGGATCGCCGCGGCCAACGCGCTGTCCGACGTCTACGCCATGGGCGGCACCCCGGTGGTGGCGGTCAACCTGCTCGGCTGGCCGCGCGAGACGCTGCCGTTGGAGCTGGCCGCCGAGGTGCTGCGCGGCGGCCTCGACGTCTGCGCGGAGGCGGGCTGTCACCTGGCGGGCGGGCACAGCATCGACGACCCGGAGCCGAAGTACGGCCTCGCGGTGACCGGCGTCGCCGATCCGTCGCGGCTGCTGCGCAACGACGCGGGCCGCGCGGGCGTGCCGCTGACGCTGACCAAGCCGCTCGGCATCGGCGTGCTCAACTCGCGGCACAAGGCCACCGGCGAGCGGTTCCCGCAGGCCATCGAGGCGATGACGACGCTGAACGCGCCGGCGTCCCGGGCCGCGTTGGCCGCCGGGGCGGTGTGCGCGACCGACGTGACGGGGTTCGGCCTGCTGGGCCACCTGCACAAGCTGGCGCGCGCGAGCGGCGTCACGGCCCGGCTGGACCCGGCGGCGGTGCCGTACCTGGAGGGTGCGCGGGAGGCGCTGCGCGACGGGTACGTCAGCGGCGGTACCCGGCGGAACCTCGACTGGGTGCGCCCGCACGCGGAGCTGTCCCGGATCTCGGAGGAGGCGCTCCTGCTGGCGGACGCGCAGACGTCGGGCGGGTTGCTGGTGGCCGGGGAGCTGCCGGGCCACCCGGTGATCGGGACCCTGGAGCCGCGGTCGGACCACACGATCGTCGTGGGCTGAGTTTCCGGCCCGGGCGCCCCGGGTAAGCGGGGTGGGGAGAACGATCAGGAGGTGTGCGATGCCCGCTCCGGACCGGACCAGCCTCGAGCGGCACCTGTCCGACACCGAGTACCCCTGCGGTCGCGACGAGCTCTTGCGCCGAGCCGCGGCGGCGGGAGGCGGCGACTCGGTGCTGGGCTCGCTCGGCGGGCTGCCGGACAGCGACCGCTACAACGACTTCGACGCGGTGTGGGAGGCGGTGTCCGCCAAGCACATCGGCGGGGCGCCCTAGGAGAGCCGTTCCACGGCGTCCCGGGCTTCGCGGAGGTCGGCGCCGGTGCGTTCGCGGTAGGTCTTGATCGCCTGGATCTTCTTGCCCTGCCGCAGCAGTTCGGTGACCTCGGCGAGTTCCGGTTCCGCGGTGGGCACGCCGAGCCGCTCGGCGATCGCGTCGAGCTTCCGCTCCACCCGGGCGAGCCGCCGATCGACCCGCCCCAGCCGCCGCTCCGTGGCCGACGACGCCAGTCCGACGACCGCGACCAGCGCGACGACACCGAGCAAGAGCATCCCGTAGTCCATACCGCGGCATGCTACTTCCGGAAATTGTCGGTGCCGGTGGCTAGGGTGACGCCATGACCACACTGACCGACCGTCCGCACACCGCGCTGGTAGTCATCGACGTCCAGAACGGCGTGATGGAGACGGCACACGACCGCGAAAACGTCGTTGCGAACATCGCCGCGCTGGTGGACCGCGCCCGCGCCGCCGGCACCGAAGTGGTGTGGGTCCAGCACACCAGCGACGAGCTGCCACGGGGAAGCCAGACGTGGGAGTACGTGCCGGAGCTGGTGCGCCGGGAAGCGGAACCCTTGGTGCACAAGGAGTACGGCGACTCGTTCGAGGCCACGAACCTGGAGGAGGTGCTGGCGAGCAGGGGAATCGGCTCGCTGCTGGTGGCGGGCGCCCAGACGGACGCGTGCATCCGCTCGACTCTGCACGGCGCCCTGGCGCGGGGGTATGACGTGACGCTGGTGTCGGACGCGCACTCGACGGAGGACCTGTCGTCGTACGGTGCGCCGCCGCCCGGGCAGGTCATCGCGCACACGAACCTGTACTGGAAGTACCAGACCGCACCGGGCCGGACGGCCGGGACGGTGGAGACGGCCGAGGTGGAGTTCGGGGTGAAGGCGGAGGTCTGAGCCGGGCGGTTCCGGCCGGGGGCCGGGGCGGGGTGAGGTGGCTTCGCGCCGGGCGATCAGGCGGAACCACAGCCCCGTCGCGGCGGAGCGACCGAAGCCGGGGTGCGCGGGCCGGGGCCGGGGCGGGGTGAGGTGACTTCGCGCCGGGCGATCAGGCGGAACCACAGCCCCGTCGCGGCGGAGCGACCGAAGCCGGGGTGCGCGGGCCGGGGCCGGGGCGGGGTGAGGTGA